>DATBVH010000529.1:0-14271 GCA_036515395.1 Candidatus Angelobacter sp. | reverse complement strand
CAAATTCTTTTCGCGTGCGTCCTTCCTGCAGACGCTTTTCTCGCGCACCATTGCCTGTCGTCAAATCATCCATCAGGTGCAGGCCGGTAAATGCGTCATCGGCATAGAAAACGGCGTTTGAGTACTCGCGGCGCAGATCGTCTTCCACATATTTCCGCGTAAGCGCAGCGCCGCCGCAGATCACCGGGTAATCAAGCGCCTGCGCCTGCAAATCCTGGATCACATACTTCATCTCCAGCGTGGACTTCACCAGCAGCCCGCTCAGACCAATGGCATGCGCGCCATGTTTCTTGGCAGCGGCAATAATCGAATCGGACGGCTGCTTGATGCCCAGGTTCACCACTTTGTAGCCGTTGTTGGTAAGAATAATGTCCACCAGGTTCTTGCCAATGTCGTGGACATCGCCCTTCACCGTGGCCAGCACCAGCGTGCCTTTCTGGTTGCCTTCTTTCTTCTCCATCTTCGGCTCAAGATACGCGACTGCCTGCTTCATCACGCCGGCGGAATCCAGCACCGAGGGCAGCTGCATCTTGCGCGCGCCAAAAAGTTCACCTACGGTCTTCATTCCGTCCAGCAGGACCGTATTGATGATCTCCAGCGGCGAATATTTTTGCAGAGCATCGTCCAGAATTTGCTCCAGCGTTTGCTTCTGCGCGCCATCGCCCAGCGCTTTCTCTCCGTTGATGATGCAGCGCTTCAGCTTGTCTTCAACCGAGAGCGATTCCAGCGGTGCAGCTTCCACCTGCGGCTGCTTGTCTAATCCGGTGAAATGCTGCATGTAAATCTGCAGCGGATCGCCCGCCGATTTGTCGTAATAAATCAGCTTGCGCGCCAGGTCCACTTCAATTTGCGGGATCTTATATAAAGGATAGATCTTGGCGTAGTTCACAATCGCCATATCCAACCCGTAATCCACGGCTTCCTTCATGAACACGCTGTTCAGCACGCGTCGCGCATATGTGTTCAGCCCAAACGAAATATTGCTCACGCCCAGGATCGTCTTCACGTCCGGCAGTTCGGTCTTAATCCCCTTGATCGCGTTCAGCGTCTCCATGCCGGCCGTGCGATAGTCATCCTGCCCGGTCGATATAGGGAGCGTCAGCGCGTCAAAGATCAGATCGATGGGACGAATGCCATATTTTTCCGTGGCGAGTTTAAAAATTCTTTTGGCGACTGCGACTTTCTTTTCCGCTGTCAGCGCCATACCGTCTTCATCAATCGTCAGCGCTATCACCGCTGCGCCGTACTTCTTCGCCATCGGCAGAACTTTTGACGTGCGCTTCTCGCCGTCCTCCAGGTTGATGGAGTTGATAATCGCCTTGCCGGGAATCCGCTTCAGCGCTTCTTCAATCACGTCCGCTTCAGTGGAATCCACCAGCACGGGCGCAGGCACGCGCGTCGCAACCTTCTCAAGGATCGAGCTCATGTAGCCCTTCTCGTCCTCGCCCACAATCGCCGTGCACAGGTCCAGCATGTGCGAGCCTTCCGCTACCAGCTTTTTCGCCAGCGCCAGAATGTCGTCATACTTGCCTTCGCGGACCATGTTCTTGAAATGCTCCACCCGCGTGGTGGTGTTCATTTCTTCCGCCACGATCAGCGGCTTCGGATCAAGATCAAGCGGCGTGGTGCTGTAGGCGCTTGATGCCGAAGGCGTGACTTGCACCTCGCGCTTCGCCGGCTCCAGGTTCGCGCAAAGATCAGCCACAGCTTTGATATGGACCGGTGTAGTCCCGCAGCACCCGCCCACGATGCGAACGCCATATTCCGTAATGAATTTCTTGTGCCATTCCGCCAACGATTGCGGCGTCAGCCGATAATGGGCCACGCCTCCCACGTTTTCCGGCAAACCAGCGTTGGGCAGAATGGAAATTTCTTTCGGTGCGTTATGCGCCAGGTAGCGCACCGCGTCGTTCATTTCTTTTGGGCCGGTCGCGCAATTCAGGCCAATAATCTCGCAATCAAAAGGCTCCAGTGCCGTCTCCGCAGCGCCAATTTCGGTGCCCAGCAGCATGGTGCCGGATTCCTGCAACGTTACCTGCGCCTGCACAGGAATGCGTTTGCCGCGCTGCTTCATGGCTTCAAATGCCGCCGCCACGGAAACTTTGGTCTGCAGAATGTCCTGGCAGGTTTCAATCAGCAGAATGTCCACCCCGCCATCAATCAGCCCTAGAGACTGCTCAAGATACGCGTTGAACATGTCGTCATAGCTGATCTGTCCCAGTGAAGGCAGCTTCGTTCCCGGCCCAATCGATCCCGCAACGTACCTCGGCTTGCCGTTGGCGGAAAAATCACGCGCTACTTCGCGCGCCAGCTCAGCCGCGCGTTTATTGATCTCATGGACTTTGTCGGCCAGGTCAAATTCACCCAGCACAATGCGCGTGCCGCCAAACGTGTTGGTCTCAACCACGTCGGCTCCGGCCTTAAAATAAGCTGCGTGAATATCTTTGATGATGTCGGGCCGGCTCAGCACCAGCACTTCAGAGCAATTCTCTTTGCCCCAGAAGTCATCCATTGACGGATGGCGCTCCTGGATCTCCGTACCCATGGCGCCGTCATAGATGACCACGCGCTCGCGAACTGTCTCTAAGAAAGGCTTCATCTTTACTCAGTCAAGACCCTTCAGGGTTCCCGCTATCAATATTCTACTGATCGAAATGTTCTTATCCGACGTTTTCACCCTGATTGGTGCAATCTGCATCTTGAACGGCACTCTTTTCAGGTTTTTCCGATCCCTTCCCGATCCGCTATCAGTGTTTATCCGTGGTAAGGTTTCTGCCGATCTAGGCGATGATGCGCGATCACCAGATCACCCCCGGGCACCCTACCCCCTCCCGCTCAACTAGGATTCCAAAGCGCTTAACCCCCGTCATCCCAGAGCCATCCCAGCTTGAGGATCACCACCACAAAACAGCCTAAACCACTGCAATCAAATGAGTTAAGTTAGCATAATGGATAACGAAAGTCAAGCGAATAAGCTTTGAGCTAAGAACTCCATCCCCCGATTTCCCTGTCCTCCAAATGCGCCAGGAACCGGCGTGCCATCTGCGCGGCTTAACAGAAAGTGAGAGCCCAAAAAACGTCGCACTAACCCGCTCGGCATCATGATTTTTAAGTCACCCTACTCGCTGCGAGAGGTGTTCCACATCACATTCACGATCCACCAGCGAAGACCGTCATTGAATAATTGGATACTGTTCACGCTTCGTTCGAACGGTGACTCGTTCGGACTGCGGAGACATTCATAGAAGCTCAGTACATGTGCGAAGTGGCCGGATGTTTCGGTCTGGCGGCTCGCTTCCCGCTCCCAGAAATCCTCGACCGCGAATATCGGCTCGACACGGTGAATAAAATCTTCGGTGCTCAGGAGACGTATGCCGGCCTTTTCACCAGGGATAGAAACGATTGGCATAAGGCGTGCGCCCGGCAGCAAAAGAGATCTGAACCGGTCCCAGTCCCGCGGCTGGCCGCAAGCTCCGGAAACAGTTTCATAGAACGCCAGCAGAATGGCATCCAGCGTGGCAACATCAGATGGGCGGGCCGTAGGCATAGACATATGCCTCCTTGGTATCAGACTGAACTATGCAGTGTCCAGATGACTGTTGCATTCAGTGAAAGGCAGGCAAATTCTTACTTTGTACACGTAAAGCGCACAGGAACCTTGTTCGACAATCTCTGCTCCGGCGAGATTATCTTGAGCTGCACCCATTCATCCACAGTTTTCCCCGGCCTTCCCAATTTCCATTTGTGACTCACGGCGCTGACGCCGGGAAGTGATAACCTCCGGCGATGTTCCGGCCAAGCCCGGCCATGGGAATCCACCCACGTGTACGTTACGAGAGCGGAGCGGGTTGTGGTGATATCGCCATGAAAAACCAGGACAACGGGGCAAGGTTGCTGCAGCAGAGTCGAGGCGGGATTTAACTTAACTCCAGTGATCACCGGCCCAGCAGGCGATTTCATGGGCACAGGAGCAGTGGCTGCAACAGGCGACAGCGGGAACAACCCAAATGCCAATACCACGGGTCCCAACAGCCTGTCGTAGCCTGCCATGTTCAATCTCCCAAAATGGTTTTTGATATCGGCAGCGATTATAGCTTCCCGGTAGCGATGCCGATAAGAATCTCTCCAAGCAGAGGCCGGCGTCACCTTCAACGCTGGGCGTCCCTGCTCAGAACAAGCCGATTCCCAAATTGGTCCGCGTCACCACAGGTGCCCGCCATCTCTGCGCCGAGCGGCTGCATCAGTAATTACTGGAGTCGATAGTAAATGCCAGGGACCTGTAGGCATCTTACTTTCCCGGGCGCTTCCGCTTTCTAACTTCTTCAAGGAGACATCCCGTGCGCAAGATCCACCCGATGTATTTTCTGTTGCTTTCTGTCGTCCTGTTTGCTTCTTCAGCATCTGTTTCCCAAACCTATCAAAACCTTGTTCCTCCCGCCGGAATTGCCACAAGCGCCGGTGAGCCTTCCATCGGTGTGAACTGGAATACCGGCAAGATCCTCTTCGCGGCGGGCTTGGAGACGGATCGCGTTACCATTAATGGCACGTCAGCCACATGGGAAGACGTAAGCTCTCCGGAAACATCCGCGCTGTCTCTGGATCCGATTCTCTTCACTGACCACACCACCGGCCGCACTCTGGTTTCGCAGCTTGCCGGCGCTTGCAGCCTCTCTTCATTCACCGATAATGATGGCACAAGCTATACGCCTGCCGTGGGATGCGGCCTTCCCGCGGGAATCGATCATCAGACGATTGGCGGCGGCCCTTTCGCTCCCAGCGCGGTTCCGCAGTTGCCGCCACCAGTCGGCTATCAGCACGCTATTTATTACTGCTCGCAGGATGTGATTGACGCTTCCTGTGCAATCAGCTTGAACGGCGGCCTCACTTACGGCCCTGCCGTGCCGATTTACACCTTGGCCGATTGCGGCGGCCTGCACGGGCACATCAAAGTTGGGCCGGATGGCACCGCTTACGTTCCTAATAAAAGTTGCGGCAGCGGAAACGCCGCTGTGGTGTCCTCCGGCGATAACGGTCTAACCTGGACTGTTCATGCTATTCCCGGCAGCACCTCAGGTGATAGCGATCCTTCCGTCGCCGTGGCTTCAGACAATACTGTGTATTTTGGCTGGCATGGCGGCAACGGTCATCCTATGGTGGCGGTTTCTCATAATCACGGCGCTACCTGGACGAACGTCACGGATGTTGGAACGGCGCTCGGCATCCAGAACGTGGCCTTCCCTGCCATGGTTGCAGGCGATGGCAGCCGCGCCGCGCTCGCTTTCCTTGGAACACCGACCGGCGGCAATGCCCAGGACACGGCCAACTTCACCGGCGTATGGCATCTTTACATCGCACATACATTCGACGGTGGCGCAACGTGGACTTTGATAGATGCCACTCCAACTGACCCTGTGCAGCGCGGTTCTATCTGCCTGGGCGGGACCACGTGCGGCAATGATCGCAACCTGCTCGACTTCATTGACGCCACCGTAGATAAGCAAGGGCGCGTTCTCGTCGGATATGCCGATGGATGCATTGGCGCATGCGTTACTGCCGGGCCAAATTCCTTTAGCGCACAAGGCACCATCGCGCGCCAGGCTACGGGAAAAGGCTTGTTCGCAGCTTTTGACGGAACGTTTTAAGTAGAAGAGTTAATTTCTGCTCGGCTAAGGGCGCTCTCACAATTTGGACTGGTTAAAGCCTAATTGGGAGAGCGTTCGCCGGGATGACTCGGATTATTCCGCCGCCGCATATCGCAGCACAGCCACCGGCGCTTCAGCGCAGGCCGTGCAGAATCTCTTATGGCGATGAAAAGCTTCGTCAGCGTCACGATGGTTTTCGCCCAGAGTTTCTATCTGCTTCATCTCGCGATCGTCTTTTTTCGCGATGGAAAAAAATTCAAGTAGCCGAGCTTTAAACAATTCGTCTGCCTGGGACGCTCGGGTAAAGAGCTCCCTTCCCCGCGTGCATAACTGTTGGTGCATGGCGGTGATTTTCTCCCCGGTTGGCAATGAAGTCCATAGGCTTTACAGGCTTTTTACATCGGTGCGGTGCGGAATTTACTCTGCTAAGCAGTGAAGTTCCGAGGTCTCAGGCAACAAACTTATAGCCCAGGCCAGGGACAGTCACAATCATGGCGGGCTGCTTGGGATCTTTTTCCAGCTTCTGTCTCAGGCTCCCGACGTGTACGTCCACGGTGCGCGTAAATGTTTCTTCACTGTAACCCCAGACTTCCTTGAGCAGCACCTCGCGTGAGAGTGTTGTTCCCGGATTTTGCGCAAAGTAACGCAGCAGGCGGAATTCGCGCGCGGAAAGCGGCAGCAACTTTCCTTCACGCGAAACAGTTGTGCCTTTCAAATCGATTCGCACCGGGCCAAACTGCAATACATCCGCTTCTTTGGGATGCACTGCGCCACGGCGGATCTGCGCCTCAATCCGCGCCAGCAATTCCAGCACTTCAAAAGGTTTGGTCACATAGTCGTCCGCGCCAATCTTCAGTCCCAATACTTTGTCCACCAGCTGGCCGCGCGCCGTCAGCATGATGATCGGCGTCGCAATCCCAGCTTTGCGGATGTCTCGGCAAACATCATTACCATTTTTCTTCGGCAGCATCACATCCAGGATCACCAGGTCATAAGCGCCATCAATCGCCTTGCGCAGCCCCTCTTCTCCATCGGACGCGGTATCCAGCGCGTATCCTTCCGCCTTGAGCCGGTCGGAAAGCGTCATGCGCAGGTCTTCTTCGTCCTCCACCAATAGGACTCGTTCGGTCATGCGGAGAAACCCGGTTCCGCGCCGGCCGGTTTATCCGCCGCGCCCTGGGTCTGTTCCGCCGTGCGTTCCGGGGTTACCCGGAGATGAATGCTAAACGCGCTTCCCTTGCCCAATTCACTGCTTGCTGTGATCCGGCCTCCCATGGCTTCAACAATCGTCTGTGTCAGCGTCAACCCAAGGCCGGTCCCATGGATTCCAGATTCACTTACCGCAGGGCTGCGGTAGAAAGGTTCAAAGATATGTTTGATCTCGTCTTTGCTGATGCCGATGCCCTTGTCTTCCACAGTCAACTTCACTTCCCCCATGCGGCCATTGTCTTTCACTGCCGCCGCTGAAATCTGCAGCCAGCGTTTGTCTCCGCCATATTTCACAGCATTGGTAATCAAGTTCTGCAGGCTGCGCACCAACGCCGCAAAATCCGCATCAACCGCCGGCAATGCGCTTTCAATCCGCCGTTCCACAGTAAATCCTGCGGCTGCCACTTCAGAGCTTGTTCCCTCCAGCGCCGCGTCAATCACTTCAGAAACATTTACCCGTCCATGGCCTAAGTTACGTTGCTGCTGCGTTGCCGCAAATAGCAATACCTGCTCCACCAACTGAGTCAACTGTCGGCTCTGCTTCACGATGGTGTTGCCGTATCGGACCAGCTGCTGTTTATCTTCCACCACGCCATCGGCAATATTTTCCGCTGCCGATGAAATCACTGCCAGCGGTGTCCGCAGCTCGTGAGAAACTCCGGCTACAAAGTCCATTTGCAGCCTCGCCAGTCTGCGCGCTCGCTGGCTGGCTACCACAATCAGGCCCATCGTAATGGCCAAAACTCCCAGCACGCCGAAGCTTGCCAGAAGATTGCGCCGTCGCAACGCGCCCACGGCCGCTTCTACTGATCCGCTTTTGTGCGTGGCGCTGACCTGCCACATGCCCTGGTTCTCAGCGTAATGAAATGGATCGAATCTGGGCATCCGCTCCAGCGCAGCCATATGCTGCTCATCGGATTGCGGACCGTGGTCCGCGCGAGGCCGCGCCGGACTGAAAAACTCCATCCCGGCATCCGCCGGCCCGCCGTGCCCGAAGGGAGGGCCAATCAGATTTAAGGCGGCATCCACTGGTTGATTTTTCTCTTCTCCCGCTCCCGGTCCGGAAGAATAAACCACGCGCTCTGCATCGTTGCCCACGACTCTCACAGCAACGTAATAGTCCATCCCCGATGGGCTGCCAAAGAACTTTTGCGTCAGCTCCGAAAAAATTTCTTTTTTCAGCACGTTCGGATTCAGCTGGATGATCAGCCACGTGACATCTGCCCTGTTCACAGGCCCCTCAGAGGACATCTGCCGCCGGATGGGACACGCAATCGCCGGTATTGATTGGTCGATGGCCCACGGCATCATCATTTCCGGCATGTGCCCGCGCATCATCCCAGTTCTGCCAACTCCTTGCCGGCGATGGCGGACGAAGTTCCTCGGTGGTCCAAATTCAGAACGACGATGCCCCGTATGTGCTTCAGGCCCGCCGGCTGCAGGATGATGGGCCATCGTGATCTCCAACAACCTCTGTTGCATAGGATCAAATTCGGATGGCCATGCAGTCCGCTCAAACTGGCTGCTGGCTGGGTCAAACCGGAACGGTTGCTGGTGCGTTGGATCAGCCCAGAGATAGATATGTGAAACCAAATTTGGATGCGCCGCGGTTTGCTGCAAGCGATGAAATTCTTCGTTCAACTCTGCGGGATTTTTCGCGTTGTCGGCGACCGTCCTGATCTCAACCGCCACCGCGCCTATTTCGTGGGCAAAATCCTGCCGGAAGCCCATGAGCGAAGCATGCAGGTTCGCAAGCATCTGCCCCCGTGTGGCTTCGCTCACCTGCCCGCTCCACCGATATTGCAATATGGCCAGCACCACCAACACCGCTGCCATCGCGGGTATGGCTACCCAGCGGAGAAGACGGTCTCTGGCTTGCGGTTTATTCATTCAATTTCTGCTTGGGGGAGATAGTTGGGCAATGCCTCGGCTTGTTTCGCGCCGATTCTCGGCCTCATTTAATTAATTATATGTCCCGCTTTACGCTCCCGCCGCCATTGCATCTGCTCGCGGACTGGGACGCAGAGGCCGCTCCAGAAATGCGCTGAGTTCCCGCAGAAATCGAGGCTTGTAGATGACCGCCTTCGCTCCGCATCCAGCGCAAGCCGCGCGAAATCGCGGACTCGTGTCCATGGACATCAGGATGACCTCAGTTGCAGGAGACATCTGGGAGAGCAGCAAGGCCGTTCTTAGCCCGCTCATCCCCGGCATGTCCGCGTCCATCAGGACCATGTCCGGTTTTAGATCCAGCACGGCATCAAGCGCCTGCGTTCCGCTCTCTGCCCTGCCCGCCACCTGCACCACGTCATGGTGCTCCAGAAGAGAGCAGATCGCGTGCAGAATTGTCTCGGAGTCATCCACTACCAGAGTTTTTTTCTTAACGGGCGGCAGCGGAACTGGCTCAAGAGTTTGCGTACGGATTGCCACAGATCCCAAGGACATACAGCACCTCAATCCAAAACTGACGTAACTCAAAGATTAATCAGACTCTCGATCTTCGGGGGTAAACAAGCCGATAAGGGTTTGTAAAGTTCTTGTAAAGAAGCACTCTTGAGCTTGGCTTACGCGTGTAAACGCAAACCCGTAAAGCAGATAAAGGACAGGACGTCCTGAGAAACCAGGAAAAACTCAGGCCGTCCTGTCCTTCGCCGCGTGCAGGCTTCTTAGAAAGAAGCTCCCGGAGGCGGACCGCCAGGCCCACCGTGCATAAATCCGCGCCCGTGCATCCCCATGCCGTGATGTTGGCTTTCCATCTCGTTCATCTTTGTCTGCTGGTCGGGTGTAAGAGTCTGGTAAAACGCAGCTTGCGCCTTGGCGTGTGACGCGATCATCTGCGTGGTAAGGTTGCCGATCGTATTGGCCGCCTGCTCAATTCCTGCACTATCGTTCTTCTGGATTGCCGTCTTCAGGCTGTCATGCGCCGCACGCATCTGATCATGCGTTGCTTTAGCATTGTTGGCCGCTTCGCTGAAGATTGTGCTCGCCTGCTGTTGCTGTTGGGGGGTCAGCGACAGCTGCTTGGTCAGGAAGTCCAGGTGATGCTGCGCCATCTTTGCCGGATCGGGTGGATTTCCGTGTTGTGCCATGGCGAAAACGCTTGCCAGAGCCAGAACTGCGGTTACTTTCAAGAGGGTTGTTCTCATTTGGGTGTTCTCCGTGAAAACGTTCTTTGCTAAATCTATGAATGAAGCCTGTTTTCTACCGATAAATTGTCTTGCTTATGAATAAGCGCAGAAGCGCTGCATTACCGTGCCGAACTCGTGCCGAAAGTTCTCTTTGTGAACAAAATCAAACGCGCCCGCATCTTCGCAGGCTTTGCGTAGCTCGGGCGATTTGTCTGTGGACATGAGCACGACCCGTGCTGACGGAAACCTATGGGCAAAAAACCACGCCAGAGTCAATCCGTCGAGATAGGGCATGTTCACGTCCATCAGGACCATGTCCGGTTTGGTTTCAGGACCGTTTCAATGGCTTCGCCGCCTTTTCCGGCGCGCGCCACCAGATCAATCGTGGGATCAAGTTCCAGCAGTTCGCACGCGACTTGCAGGAACGTTGGTGAATCGTCAACCACAACCGTTCGGATACGGTTGGGATCAGGGCTGCGCAAGACTTCTTGCGCTAATTCATTTCTCATCACTTGAGCGGGTGCTGCCATCCGTCTTCACCTCAGTAAACGCGATGTACTCATATGAACACCTTTCCCGCCGACGGTGGGTAAAATGGCAGGCAGCGCGATGTAAAGAAAGTGTAAAGAGAGGTATTTATGAGGTATTTATCTGGGACGAAGCAGCTGACAGAGTGTGTTGCCTCGTTGGATGTTTGCGTTAAGCGAGCGTCATCAACCCCGAAATTGCAGATCGAGAACACCTGGAGTGATGTCTTGATCACTACGCGAAAGCTCGTCAGCGAACACGCGCGCACTCGTCAGCGTACGAACAGACAAGGGACTCTGTGTTTTGCGTCCTGATAATAAGAAGGACAGGATGGAAACAGAATCAATCTGTGTGAAATCCGGAGACAATCCATTCGGGCAGGAAAGCCCTACTTAGAACAACAATCAGAGTGACTGCTGTAAATACCCAAAGTAGTTTCTTCACGTTGGAACTCTAACCGGGCACCCCGCTGCACACGCACTAGCCCGTTACCGTTGCTTCCTTCCGGACCTGGCGGGATTGGCGGGATTGCGTCGCGCGGGACCCGGCGTTTTCAATTCTAACATCATATTTCCCTCCTGGGTTTTGCCGGTTACGTTCGGTCATCGGCGCGCGGATTGCGCTTTGCGCCGGCCTGAAATTCAGGGACAATACGGTAGTGTCCACGCGCAGTCTCAACCTAACAGCAAGCAAGGCCGTTCCCGGTTCGGGCAGCGCTGAGCGTTTCTTTCAGTGGTCGCTTTACATACTGGTTGCTGTCGGCTTCACAGCGCTCATTGGCACCAACAAGCTTGATTTTCCATCGCTCATCGTGGTGTTGCCTGCGCTCATACTGCGCGGATATTTGTTGCTCATGCGCAAGACCGTGTCCATCCCAGAGCGCTGGACCACCATTCTTACTCTGATTTATTTCGCTTTTTACGCTGCCGATTATTTTTATTTTTCCCAGAGCTTTATCGATGCCACTGTGCACATGGTCCTCTTCAGCATGGTCATCAAGATTTTTTCCGTGCGTCGTGACCGCGATCTCATGTACCTGGCCGTGCTCTCATTCCTTATGCTGCTCGCGGCCGCGGTCCTGACTGTCGATACCCTGTTTCTTGTTACCTTCTCGCTATTTATTCTGGTGGCGATTGCCACTTTCATCAGCATGGAAATGCGGCGCTCAGAGCAGGAAACACTGGCCGCCGGCGTGCCGCCCCATCACGACGGCAAATTTTACGGCTCGTTGGCAGGCATCTCCGGAATTCTGGGAGTGCTTACCTTGGCCGGCGCCGCGCTTATTTTCTTTATCTTGCCGCGTGTCAGCACCGGCGGATATCTTCGCAATCTTGGCGTACAAAACTCTCTGGTGGCTGGCTTCAGTCCGGAAGTAAATCTGGGGGGCATTGGCCAGATCCAGCAATCCAGCAATGTGGTGATGCACGTTGAGGTGCAATATGGAAAACTGCCCGGCAATCCGCATTGGCGCGGCATTACTCTGGCAAACTTTGACGGACGCCACTGGTGGAACCCGCTGGAAGTTCCTACCCAGCACGGACTGAACAATACGCCGCTGGATCTTACTCGCATCAGCAACTTTTCATTTTATTCTGAGCGGCATTTTGCGCCGCTGTTACAAACGCTTTCCTATCGCGTGGTGATGGAGCCGGTGGGATTGAACCTGTTTTTTCTGGCGCCCGTTCCGCTCAAAATTAATGGCGATTATCGCATTCTTGAGATCAAGTCAGATGGATCGATCTTCAATGCTCATGCTCCAGATAACGCTTCTGGCGAGGTCGAGGGCGGACAAGCCGTAGGCATCTACACGGCGGATGCCGATACGCGCGACCCTGAGCCTTTTGTTATCGACTCCAACTCCACCAACTATCCCGCGCATATCGCCAATCTTTATTTGCAGGTTCCCACGCTTGATCCGCGAGTAGCGAAGCTGGCCCGCGACGTGACCGCCGCTTCCACCTCAAACTACATGCGCGCCAAAGATATTGAGCGCTACCTGAAAAATAATTACGGCTATACCCTGCAATTGCCTGGAATGCGCGAACCTGATCCCCTGGCCCGGTTCTTGTTTGAGCGGAAGAAAGGCCATTGCGAATATTTCGCCACGTCCATGGCCATGATGCTGCGCACGCTCGGCATCCCAACGCGCACCGTGAACGGCTTCCGCGGCGGTGAATACAATGACCTCACCAATAGCTACATTGTGCGGGAAAAAGATGCGCACTCCTGGGTGGAAGTTTATTTCCCGGAGTATGGCTGGGTCTCATTTGATCCCACTCCGGCAGGCAATGCCGACGATCCACAAAACGGATGGTCACGCATGGGCCTATACCTTGACGCCGCACGCCAGATCTGGCGTGAGTGGGTCGTGAACTATGATTTTAGCCATCAGATGAAGTTGCGCTCAGACCTGAGCACAACCACTGGCAACGTCCAATCCAATTTCAGGACATGGGCGCAAGATCAGTATGTCCGGGTGGTGGAGTTCTTCAGCCGCTGGGAGCGAAGGCTGGAAAGGCTTTCGCCCCGGCAGATGGCCCTATGTTGTGTCTTGATCGGTCTGCTTCTGGCCCTGCCGTTTGCGCCCATGACATGGCGCACCATCCAGCGCACGCGGGCCCTCAGGCATCCGCAAAAGGCGCCGCGCACATCCGCCAGTTTTTGGTACCAGCGCATGCTCAAGATGATGGCCCGGCGCGGAGTGCGTAAGGAACAGTCACAAACGGCGGAAGAGTTTGCTTCTTCCATCCCCGATCCGCGAATACGCCACGATGTTGAGCTCTTCACTGAGCACTACGAACGCGCCCGCTTTGATGCATCGGTGGAAGATGCTCAACTCCTTCCTGAGCTTTACGAAGAGATCGCCGGAAAGAAATAGTCCGCTTCCCTTCCGGACGATAAGCGGCTCCGGCCTGCCTCCAAGCTTTCATCCGCATCCTAACGCTATAATCCGCCGGAAGAGATATGCCCTCTCTTGAACAAGCTTTCGAGTGGCTGCTGGGGCCGGAGGCCTCTGCTGAAACTCCGCGCACACATCTGCTGCCGCGCTGGATCTTTCTTCGCTGTCTGGGCGTCATCTATTTTTCCGCCTTCTACTCGCTTCTTTTCCAGATCAAAGGCATGATCGGCCCTCACGGCATCCTGCCTGTTGGAGGATATTTAGGCGACGTAGCGAATTACTATCCTGGCCTGCAGCGCTTCTGGTTCGCGCCCACGCTGCTCTGGATCGGCGCAGGAAATCATGCGTTAATGCTGATCACATGGGTAGGCTTGGTCGCTTCCATCGCTGTCGTTTTAAACCTGTGGCCGCGCGTGACTCTGATGATATGTCTGGTTTGTTTCCTATCGTTCGTTGCCGCCGCGCAGGATTTTTCCAGCTTTCAATCGGACGGCATGCTCCTGGAAGCCGGATTTATCTCGCTATTTTTTGCGCCGCCCGGCTTGCGACCCGGCCTGGGCTCAACGCATCCTCCTTTGCGTTTAAGCTTGTTTCTTCTTCAATGGGAATGGTTCCGCATCTACTTTGAATCCGGCGTTGTGAAGCTTACCAGCGGCGATTATTCCTGGCGTCACCTCACCGCCATGGATGACTACTACCAGAACGGCCCGCTGCCTACATGGTTAGGCTGGTACGTGCAGCAGCTTCCTCACTGGTTCCATGCGGCCACCGCCTTGATGACTCTGGTTGCTGAACTCGGTCTGGTCTGGATGCTATTTCTTCCTCGCCGCTTCCGCATCATCTGCTTTCTGATTGTTACGCCTTTTCA
>DATBVH010000528.1:0-10031 GCA_036515395.1 Candidatus Angelobacter sp. | reverse complement strand
CGCTTTGGCTCTGGCCGGCTACTGCTTTGTGGTCGGCGTCATCGCCGCCGTACGCAAAGATGCTGTCGGCTATCGGCTGGCGGAAACAGCCCGCCGGGCCGGCATGGCGTCCTTCTTTGCAGTGCTTGTCGCTGCGGGCGCGCTCGTCTATGCCGCTCTGACTGACGATTTTTCCGTCGCTTACATCCTTCATCATTCCAATCGTGCCCTGCCCGGCCCTTATAAATTCGCAGTACTGTGGTCAGGTCAGGAAGGCTCCATTCTCTTTTGGGCGCTGCTGCTTTCCGCCTATGGTTTTGTTCTGCGATTGCGCCACAAAGTCGATCAGCGCTTGGTCGCAATGGCGTCCATGGTTTTGGCCGCTATCCAGATTTTCTTTCTGATTCTGGTTAATTTTGTCGCCAACCCTTTTGGCATCATGGATCGCCTTGCCGCAGACGGCAACGGCCTGAATCCGTTATTGCAGTATCCAGAGATGGTCATCCATCCGCCGATGCTTTATCTCGGCTACGTCGGCGTCTCGGTTCCATTTGCTTTTGCGCTAGCCGCGCTCATTATGCGTTATCCCGGCGAGAAATGGATACACATTACTCGCCGCTGGACCATGGTGGCCTGGCTCTTCCTCACGTTCGGCATCTCGCTGGGCGCGCACTGGGCCTATGCAGTTCTTGGCTGGGGCGGATATTGGGGCTGGGATCCGGTAGAAAACGCTTCCCTGCTCCCCTGGCTTTCCACCACCGCATTCCTGCATTCGGTCATGATGCAGGAAAAGCGCGGCATGATGAAGGTTTGGAACGTCTGGCTGATCTTTATTACTTTCATGCTCTCAGTGCTGGGAACATTGCTTACGCGCAGCGGCATTGTCAGTTCCGTGCACTCATTCGCGCAATCCAGCATCGGCAACTGGTTTTCCGGATTTCTGGCCATCATCTTTGCGGTTTGCTTGGTCTTTTACATCCGCAATCGCGACCATCTGCGCTCTGAAAATAAGCTTGAATCGCTGGTCTCGCGCGAATCCAGCTTCATGTTCAACAACCTGCTTTTGCTGGGCGCATGCTTTGCCGTATTGTGCGGCACGCTGTTCCCCATCTTGTCTGAATTGGTGCGCGACGTAAAAATGAACCTGGGCGCTCCCTTTTATAACAAGGTGATGGTCCCAATCGGACTTTCGCTGATCTTCCTGACCGGCGTTGGACCGCTGCTGGCATGGCGTAACACGTCCGTAGGCAGCATCAAGCGAAACTTCGCCATACCCGCAACGGCGGCCCTGCTGATTGAGGCCGTGGTCGGCTTTGTGCTGTATAAGAATGGCGTCCGCTTTTGGACGGACATGGGCCAGATTTATGCCATGATGGCGTTCTGCCTCAGCACTCTGGTTATCGCCACAGTCACATCTGAGTTCATCCGCGGCGGCATTGTCTGGAAAAACAAACTCCAGACCAATATCTTTGCTGGAATGTACCAGCTCTCACGCCGCAACATGCGCCGTTATGGTGGATATGTCGTCCACTTCGGCGTTGTTCTGGTCGTAATCGGGCTGGCTGGGGCAGCTTTTAACCAGGATAAAGAACAGGAAATTGGCAAAGGCGATAAAGCTCAGATCGGCTCGTACACGGTAATTGGCGAAGAATATACTGAGGACGATAACGCCAACTACAGATCGCAAGCCGCACTGCTTGAAGTGTATAAAGACGGTAAATTCCTTACCCGGCTCAATCCTGAAGAGCGCTTTTTTAAGGCCAGCGGCGGCCAGCCAGTCCACATTGTGGCGAACCACTCAACGCTGCGTGAAGATCTTTACGTCGTCTATGAAGGCCTAAATCCTGACACTGCCCATCCCATAATCAAAATCATCATCAATCCGCTCGTAAACTGGATTTGGATCGGCGTGCTGGTAATTGTATTTGGAACAGGCATGGCGCTGGTTCCTAACGCGGCGCCTGTCAGCGTGCCTGTCCGCAACACAGTGGCCGTGGCACAGATGGAAGAGCGGGGCATGCACCCCGCGGGAGCAGGCAAGTGAAGAAAACACTTAAAGCACTGCTCCTCCCGTGCGCGCTGGTTTTGCTTATGGGCGCCGACAATCAGGAAGCCCGTTTCCAAAATCTGGGCGGCAAGATCATGTGTTCGTGTGGATGCGCGCAGATGCTTCTGAAGTGCAACCACGTGGGCTGCCCCAATTCTGATCAGATGATTCGCGAGCTCCGCGCCAACGTAAGTAGGACAAAAGACGATGAAGCCGTGCTGAACTGGTTCCGCACCAAGTGGGGCGTAACCGCAGTGGTCGAGCCTTCAACCCACGGCTTTGAACTGCTGGCCTGGGTCCTCCCTGCTGCCGGCCTCGGTCTGGGACTGATGCTGGTTGTGGTGCTGATCCGCACTTGGAAGATGCGTCCCGCGCCGGTTGCTGCAGCAGACATGAACCTTGCTCCAGATCTTGAAGCCTTGCGCGCTCGCGCCCGCCGGGAGACTGAACTATGAATCCGGCCATTTTTGACTACATCATGAAGATGGTGTGTTGCGTCTTCGCAGCCGGCATCCTGATCTATGTTTTCTATCCCAGCCGCGATACCGATACTGGTGTCGTAAAGACCCGGACCGCTTACTTGTATGAGCGGAAAGAAGTGGTCTATGAAAACCTGCGCGATCTGAGTTTTGAATTTAAGTCGGGCAAATTTACCCAGGCCGACTATGACGGTATGCGTCTTGGCCTGGAAGCAGAGGCAGCGCGCATCCTCGCGGAAATCGAAATGCTGGAATCTGCTAAAGCCTGAAGGAGTTCATCCCATTGAAGCAAGTTGCTGTCACACTTCTCTTTGTCTGTTCACTTGCCGCCGCGGCTGACACGCTCAAGGGCGTAGTCCAGAACAGCACCACCAATAAGCCTGCCGCGGGCGATGAGGTCACGTTAAAGAAAATCGGCAGGGGCATGGAGGATGTGGCCAATACAAAGACCAATGCCAGGGGGGAGTTCAGTTTTAACGTTCCTGCCGCGCAGCAGCCTTATATTGTTTGGGTTCAGCATCAGGGAGTCACATACACGCAGGCTGGTCTGCCGGGAGGCGTACCTGTGGCAGTGCGAGTTTTTGATTCCGCCACGAGCATCAAAGAAATCACCATTCTTGACCATGCCATGGCACTCCAGACTTCTGAGGACGGAGCAACGCTCAATGGCGAAGAAATTTATACGGTCGGCAACCAGTCCTCTCCGCCCCGGACTCTCACCGGAAAACAAACGCTGGAATTTTATCTGCCTGAAGGAGCTTCCATTGCGGAATCCAGCGTTCAGACAGGCAAAACGCAGTTGAAGACAGCAGTGATCCCGGCGGGAGAAAAAAATAAGTACGCCTTCGTTTTTCCGATACGACCCGGCCAGACTCAGTTTCACATCATCTATACGGTCCCCTACTCCGGCAAACTCGAAATTGATCCGCGATCCAATCTGCCAACCGGAACATTAATGGTGGCAGCGCCTGACACAATTAAATTTGCTGCCAGTGACAGCGCCCTCTATCAGACGGCCCCAAATACTCAGTTCAAGGGCGTTAATTTTTTCGTGGCCAAGAATGTTGCTCCTAAACAGAAAGTGGCATTCGCAATATCCGGCAAGGGAGAGATGCCGCGTGAGCCGCAACAAGCCGCAGCTCCAGGAAATGGCGGCGGACGCGGAGAGCCCGCCGGTCCGGGCGGCGGTCTGGGTGTTCCAAACGAGAGGCCCGATCCTCTTCATTCCGGCCAGTGGCTATTCCTGGGAGTGCTGTCACTCTTCCTGACAGCAGGTGGTGTCTTTGTTTATACGTCCAATCAGAATGTTGCTGCCGTTGCGGGGGCTGCTGTTCCGCAGGACCGTTCAGCTTTGTTGATGGAAGCCATGAAAGAAGAGGTGTTCCAGCTTGAATCGGACCGGTTGAACGGCAAAATCAACCCACAGGATTACCAGACGGCAAAAGCAGCGCTCGATAAAACATTGCAGCGCGCCGTGCAACGGCAATCAAAAGCAACTTAGGATGTAAAGGTAAATCGCCGCCTGAAACAGGAAGCCCTCAGCGGTGTGCCGATTACATCGATCGCAACGCCGCTGATCTATCATTTATCATTCATCAGATTATCAATGGCCATCATCGTCAAATCTTCCTCCTTGCACGGCGCAGGCGTTTACACCACAGCTCCGATAAAAAAGGGCGCTCACATCCTGGAATACACGGGCCCTCGGCTTACCGCCAAAGCTTGCGAAGGCATGTACGCGGATACGGAAGTAACGTACCTCTTTGCGATGGACGATGGCGACACGATCATTGACGGCTTTGGCATGGCCGCCTTTGTGAACCATACCTGTGATCCAAACTGCGAGACAGATCAGATCGATAACCGCATATGGGTTATGGCCCTCCGCGATATCGACGCCGGAGAAGAATTGACTTACGACTACAATCTTTTTGATGGCGACATAGACGAGAAAGCGCCCTGCTATTGCGGCCTGAAGAATTGCCGGCGGACGATGTTCTCTGAAGAGGAAGTTGCGCGCCAGAAAAAAGCTTTGCGTCAGCGTAAAAAGCGCAGAGAGGCAGCGCGCCTGCGTCGCCAGAAAGAACGCAAGGCAACAGCACGGAGACGTTAGCAAAATCGCCGCCGCAAGCTAGACCGAGCGATCCTAAAAAGAGAATGCCGTCGCTTTTGGCGACGGCGCGTTGTCATTTCCAGGCAATCTCGTTTGTTAATTATCTTGGCATTGGCGTCGATGTTCCATTCCAACTCAAGGGCTGATCCACTCGAATAAGCATGACTGCCTGCGCGGGAAGATGCACATCTTTACCGTTCGTCGCAACCACGTAGCCTCCGCCGGAAAGCGTGCCGATGGCCAGGCCTTTGATCGGTCCGCCAAAGCCCCGCCCTGTTGCAGACGTCGCGCCAATAGCATTGGACCCCTTACCGTGTTCCGGAACGGCTTTGCTGGAATTCTTTCCACTGATGTCATGCACGGAAACCAACGTTGCCGTGAGCGGCACCGTCTGCCCTGTAGGCAATACTACGTCTCTAAAGCGCAGGCTCAATTTGGATTTATCTTTTAGAGCTGCCAGGGTCTTTTCATCCTCTGACTCAGCCACTTCTCCTTCAACACGTGCGCCTGCAGGAATAACTACGGCGCCGTTATTGGCCCGCACTGGATCACTCACGGTTGCGGTAAAGCGATCACCTGGCTTTGCAGTCTTGCTGGAAAGAGGCGTATCCAGCACTGCATGTATCTCAGTGCCTGCGCCCACTTCGTCGATCACGGCTGTGTTGGCGGCAGGCGCGGTCTGCGTAGGATTTGCCGCTTGCCCAGTAGTTCCCTCAGGCACATCCGCTGGCGATGTATGCGGAGGCTGCGCGGTTCCATTTGCGGGCACGGTCGGATTTTGCGTTTGCGGCGCGGTTGCCGGATTATTGTTGGTTCCCGGCGGATTCTGGCCAAAGACCATTGCCCCAGCCACCAGCGCGAAGAGTATGAGCGTGGCTATCCTCCGCATAATTTGAATATCCTCCGATGTGGTTACAGGTGAGAAGCTGGCAAAGAATTGCAGGTTGGCCCGTGGAGCCTCTTTTTTACCAAATCCAGCATCTCTGTTAATGACGCAGTGACATGCTGCCACACGTTATAATGGTTTTTGGTCGATCAAATCGGTCCTGATCTTAGTTACAGGAGTTTCCCACATTGACATCCAATGGTCAGCCTTCCAAACCCCGAGTTCTGGTGGTGGATGACGAGCGCGTTATCGCCGATACCCTGGCGATAATTCTCAATCAGAACGGATTTGATGCCTTTGCCGTGTATACAGGAACTGCGGCCGTGGATCGCGCGCGTGAAACCAAGCCCGACCTGATCATTAGCGATGTCATCATGCCGGATATGAACGGCATTGAAGCCGCCATCCGTATCCGTAAGGCGCTGCCCGGATGCAAAATCCTTCTCTTCTCCGGCCAGGCCGCAACTGCCGATTTGCTGGAAAAAGCCCGTGCCCAGGGCCACGAATTTGAGATTCTGGCAAAGCCAGTTCATCCGCAGGATTTGTTGGCAAAGTTGAGGAATTAATTTCCAAACCAGAGCACGAAAGAGATGACGCAGGAGGTTTGTGCTCCTTCGTGTCCTTTTGTGGTTAAAGCTCTCTTCGGCCTTCCATTGCCTTCAGCATGGTCACTTCGTCGGCATATTCAATATCGCTGCCGGCGGGAATTCCTGTCGCGATTCGCGTGATCTTCACGCCGGGACGCTTCAGTAATCCCGTGAGATGGACCGCCGTCGCCTCGCCTTCAATGGTGGGATTCGTCGCGATGATGACTTCATCCAGGCTGCCGCTCTCAATTCTTCTCATTAGCGAAGGAATGCGCAAGTGCTCCGGCCCAACGCCATGCAGCGGAGAAATGGCCCCATGGAGAACGTGATAAACGCCGTTGTAAAAGCGCGCTTTTTCTATTGATGCGATATTCGTGGGCTCTTCAACCACGCATACCAGACGCTGATTTCGGGTCGCGCTGGTGCAATAGCTGCATGGATCAACGTCAGTAATATTGCTGCATACAGAGCAAAGATGAAGTTTTTCTTTTAGATTGCGAATGGCTGAGGCAAGACCGTCAGCATCCTCTGCACTTGACCGCAAAATATGAAATGCCAGTCGCTGGGCGCTTTTGCCGCCCACACCGGGAAGTTTCTTCAGCTCATCTATCAGTCGAGCCATTGGCTCGGCGAACTTTGACACAGCTACCTCTAAATTCCCGGAATTCCCATTCCGCCCAGCATGCCGCCCACGGTCGATTGCATCGCTTCATCCACCTTCTGGCCTGCCGCGTTCACAGCCGCTGTCACCAGGTCTTGCAGCATCTCCACGTCGCCGGCTTTGACCGCCTCAGGATCGATTCGCGTTTCCAGTACCTGCTTTTGACCATTCATCCTGATGGTGACAGTGCCGCCACCGGAAGAAGCCTCGACTACCGTTTGCTTCATCTTGCTCTGCAGGTCCTGTGCCTGCTTCTGTGCGTTCTCCAGCATCTCTTGAAATTGGCGTGAGTTAAATCCGCCCATGGCTTCTCCTAGTTTTTCTCGCGATGATCAATCACCGTACGAATTTCTGCGCCAAATTTTTCGCGCATGCGTTGCACAATCGGGTCTTCTGCCGCGCGGCTGCGCGCGCTCGCGCCATTCCGTGGCCGCACCACGGCTGCTGCTCCATTGGTTGCCGCGGGAACTCCACTCACGACGTTAACTTTTGCCGGACGCCCCAACGCCGTGCTGGCTGCGGCATTGGCCAGCCGCTTGGGCTCTGCGCTCATCATTAAATCAATTACCGCCGCCGATTGAGCGATGCTTACGACCAACTCATTCCCCTTAAGTGTTACGCTGCCGCTCTCCAGCGTTGAAGCCAGCATCTTGTGCCCGGCCTTCTCCAACTCCGTCAGCACATGGCCCATGATCGCGCCCGGATCTTCGGTCGTCCTTGGATTTTCGGCCGTGGCCGCATCTTCCGTTGTCTGCGGCTCTTCGATTGCAATTGCCGTAGCGGTTGCCGATGTCTGTGTCTGCGCGGCTGGTGCGGCCGACATTTCCGGATCAAAGCTGCGGCCTTTGCGGGCGCGGTCCGCTTCAAATGGCGAAACAGGACTTTGCTGGCGCGGAGCACCTAATCCCGGTACCGCTGTCGATGACGCAGAAATAGGCGCAGGCCGCGCCGCCGACATCCTTTGTGCGTCAGGAGTCTTCTGGGCTTCCCCGCCCACTTGGCTGAGTATCTGCTCCAGTGGAAGTATGCGTTGCGCATGCACCAGCTTCAGCACGCCTAATTCGAGATGAAATCTCTGCTCTTGCCTGTAGCCAAGCTCATCGAAGGTCCGCAGCATGATCTGGAGAAACCGCGCCAGCTCTTCTTCAGAAAACTGGCTGGCTACCCTTCCCACACGCGCCCGTTCGTCCGATGAGATCTGCAGCAGCGACGAATCGTCGCCCGCTACCTTGGCTACCACTGTATTGCGCAGGAACCGCACAAGCTGCCGGGCAAAGTGCGCTGGGTTGTGCCCTTCAGTCATAAGCCGGTCAAGCGTTCGCAAGGCTTCTTCACTGGAGCCGCGTGACACAGTGCCCATCAAATCTTCAAAAACCTCGGAGCCCACATTGCCGACTAGTCCGCGCACAAGTTCACCACTGAGCTTGGTGCCGCAGCACGCAATCGCCTGGTCCATGATTGAAAGCGCGTCGCGCATAGATCCATCGCCGGCCTCGGCCAGCACGGCCAGCGCTTCATCATCTGTCTGGATATTTTCTTTGGCGGCAATCGCTCCAAGCTGGGTGACAATCTCATCGAACTTAACCGCATGAAAACTGAAGTGCTGGCAACGCGAGCGGATAGTCTGCGGAATGTCCTCGGCCTGGGTCGTCGCCATCATGAAAATAATGTGTGGCGGCGGTTCTTCCAGGGTCTTGAGCAGCGCATTGAATGCTGCATCGGTGATCTGGTGTGCTTCATCCAGAATGTAAATCTTGAAGCGATCACGCGCCGGACGATACCGTGCTGCATCGCGCAGCTCTCGGATTTCGTCAATGCCGCGGTTCGTCGCGGCGTCGATCTCGATCACATCCACCGAACTTCCGGCCCGGACTTCTATGCATGAGTCGCATACGCCGCAGGGCTCCGGATTGGGTTGGTCGGTTGCGCGGCAATTCAGCGCCATAGCTAGAATGCGCGCTATCGTTGTCTTACCAATGCCCCGATGTCCGCTAAAGATATAGCCGTGCGCAATCCGCTGCTGATCGATGGCATTTTTCAGGGTACGGGTTACATGCTCCTGCCCAATCACCTCAGAAAAACGCTGCGGCCGGTATTTGCGCGCTAGAACCTGATAACTCATACTGGAAATTAGATTATACCCTTGCTGGAGGAAGAGATTTTCAACAGACAGAGCCTGAAGACCGTCCCGCAAAGTTCTTCTATCTGCTCAGGAACTTGCAGACTTCACAGGCTTCACTGCCGGATCGCGGATAATAGAAGCATTCACTCCTGCCCACACCAGCCGATGAAATGTATTATCCATCTCGGCGGCGGGTACCCGCATTCCGTGATCAAGCCACCAGCCAAGCAACGCGAATAATGCGCCCGCAAGCGCGTGGGCAACTGCTGCGAACTGCACCGGCTTGGTGCCCTGTGGCTGGTTCAATTTTGTGAGCCGTTGCTCAATTGCGCGCGCAAATTGGCCCTGCCCCAGTTCCATCACGTCATGGATCTTGCCGGAAGCCGCCAGCGCTTCACGAAAAACTTTTGCCTCTGCAACGTGGCTGAACAACTCTCGTACCGGCGCAACACGCTTTGAGTCCTCATCGCTTCGCTCGAGCATGCTGGAGACCATCTCCCAGAAATCTTCTACGTCGCTGAGAAACAGATCATCTTTATCTCGATAATGCGTATAGAAAGTAGAGCGTCCCACTCCAGCACGGTCGAGCACATCCTGCACCGTGATGCGCCTGAACGGCCTTTCATGCATTAGCTCAACCAGCGCATCGCCTAAAGCGTCTCGTGTCCGGAGAGCGCGACGATCCATCTTCTTCTTTGCTTTCGGCGGCTTTGCTTTCGGCCTTGCTGCGGATGCAGGCTTGGCCTTCACTATCAGCTTCTTTCCGGACATTACATGCCCCTTTGTTCAGTTACAGCATATTTCCCGCAATGTCATGTTGACGTGGCTGCGATTCAACTCTAAGTTCAAACGCATGACAGATAATCGCATGAGCGGCCTTGCGTTTTTCATTGGAATGACCGGCACTATTATAACGATGGCTTTGCATCCCACTTCACACGATGTGACTGGCTCAGCGAATGCCGGTCACATGATGCAGCTGAATGTGGCCGTGCATACACTGGCTCTGATATGCATTCCAATTCTGTTTTTGGGCGCTCTTGGTCTCACGCAGAGGCTGGCCGCGCCTAACCGGCTTGCTCTGTCTGGGTTGGTACTATTCGGGTTTGCTGAAGTCGCAGTGATGATTGCGGCTGGGCAAGTGGCCTGATTGCTCC
>DATBVH010000527.1:0-4478 GCA_036515395.1 Candidatus Angelobacter sp. | reverse complement strand
CGAAGATGAAGCACGCGCCGCGCTGATGCAGCTCCAGAAGGATATGCAAGAAAAGCAGCAGGCTAAAGCCGCGCAAGAGGGTGAGGCCAACAAAAAGGAAGGCGATGCGTTTTTGGCCGCCAACAAAACTAAGGAAGGCGTTGTAACCCTTCCCAGCGGCCTGCAATACAAGATTCTGAAGGAAGGAAACGGGCCCAAGCCTACCGCTACGGACAGCGTGGTATGCAACTATAAAGGCACGCTGATCAACGGCACCGAGTTTGACAGCTCTTACAAGCGCGGGGAACCGGCAACGTTTCCTGTAACCGGCGTAATCAAGGGCTGGACTGAGGCGCTGCAATTGATGCGGGTGGGATCCAAGTGGCAGTTGTTCATCCCATCAGATCTCGCTTATGGGCCGCGCGGCACGCCGGGTGGACCCATTGGGCCGAATGCGACGCTCATCTTTGAAGTGGAATTGCTATCGATCAAAGACAAGAACCCGCCGCCTGACAAGGTTCCGGCTCCAGGAGGAGCAGCAGGAGCGGAGAAGTCACCTGCTGGCGCTGCAACTTCGTCCCCGACACCTGCGCCGTCGCCTGCATCATCACCAACTCCGTCGCCAACGCCGAAGAAGTAACGCTTTATTTGCTTCATTGGGGCCGTCAGACAAAGAGACGGCCCCTTTGGTTTTTATCGAGTGGACTTCTTTCCTGTTTTTTCCCGGCTTCCCTGCAAAATCTTCTGTATCTGCTGCAGATGGTTTAGATCGTGCCCTGCCACCATTTTGACGATGTGGTTCACGCTCTCATTGCCACGCTCCGCATGGACGCCGTAGTTCTCCCAGAGTTTTCGCGGAACCGATTTCAGCAAAGCCAGGTTGGCCTCTCGCAATACGTGAAAGTTGGCCAGCGACTGCCGTGGATCGCGCCGCGCATAGTTAAAAGTTCTGGCCCACAGGTCCTGATCGTAAGCCTGAATGGGAATGGCATTGTTCGCCAGTATCTAGCGGAGACGCCAGGAAATGGCCAGTTCGGCATCAGCGAGATGGGCTACGATTTCAGCGACCGACCATTTGTCCGGGGCAGGGCGTTGCATCAACTGCTTGCCGGTCTTCCCTTTCAGCAACGCCGCGATTTTGCCCGGCGCGGCCTGCTGCAAGCGCAAAGGGTCTTTGCCGTCGGCGTAACTTAGTAAACGTTGTGTGTACTCCTGAGCGGTTTCCTGCATGGTTCCTCCGGGTTCGCAAATTGGATAGATTTTATGGCCAGCAGGACTCAGCAAATCCTCCCAGCCTCTCAAACAATCAGCATCAGGATTTATGCACCCCGAAGATTCCTGACTTCATCTAACCTATTCATCTGCGTATGAAACTAACCGTCTATACTGCCCCGTGGTGCCGCGATTGCCATGTCGCAAAACGCTGGCTTGCCCAAAACAACATTTCCTATAACGAAATCAACATTGAAGAGACTCCCGGCGCAGCTGAGGAAGTGATCCAGCGCACAGGTAAGCGGGCCATTCCTCAGTTCGTTATCGATGGCGCATGGGTGCAGCCATACATTCCCGGAGAAGGCTTCAAATACCAGGAAATGGCCGAGCTGTTTGGGATAAGCGAATAATACCTGAGCGAATAATACCTGAAGGAATTCAGGTGGATGCGGCCTGCATCCACCATCTACCTGACCGATTTCTTCAATTACGCGGCAGCTTCTTTTCCGCCGGCCGTCTCCAACGCAATGACGGAGGCAGGCGAAGACGCAGAATGCGTTCGCGATGATGTTCATCGGCCACGGACAGCTCGCGGGCCTTAAGCAGGTCTTCCAACCCAATCAATCCCACAAGCTTAGGGCCGCCATTTTGCGTCACTACAGGAAAGCGTGTAAGCCCCGTGGCCGCCATACGATTCACCACCATGCGCAAGGGCTCTTCAGGAAAAGCAACGACAGGCGCGTTGGCTATTATTTCTGAAAGCTGAAGATTCCCGCCATCGCCGTTACGCTGGCGTTCTATCGCGGTAAGGAGATCATAGCGAGTCATCACCCCCAGCAGATGCTGGTTTCCGTCAATCACCGGATATACCCGCTGGCCGCGTGGATTGTCATTGTGGGCCAGAGCCGCTTCCAGTTCAGCAATGGTGCTGTCCGCCGGAAAGGCAGTAATGTTCGTTCGCATCACGTCCTCGACGGCGAGCGCCTCAAGAGGATCAACCACGTACTCGCGGGAAAGGTGATGTCCGCGCCGGCTGATCTTTTCCGTCAGGATGGAACGTGACATCGTTAACACTGTGAAGGTATGCGCGCTAACGCAGGCGATCAGCAGAGGCAAGATGGAGTGATAATCGCTGGTAAGCTCAAACGCGAAAATCACGCCAGTGAGCGGTGAGCGCATGGTCCCGGCCAGCATGGCACCCATACTGATCAGCGGCCAGAAGCCCAGGCCTTGATGGGGAAGAAACAGCGCGTCCACCGCGCCCAGCGCGCCGCCCATCATGAGCAATGGGGCCAGCACGCCGCCGGATGTTCCCGATCCCAGCGAAATGCTCCAGATCAGGCACTTGACCACCAGCACTCCCAAAATTACCTGAAGCGGGGCATTGCCCTGCAAAAGCTGCCCAATCACATCATAGCCAACGCCCAAAGCGCGCGGGAACACCAACCCGCCAAGGCCTACGGCAATGCTGCCAATCGCAGGCCACCACATCCAGTGGATCATTTTGAGGTGTGCGAACGCGTCTTCCACGGCATAGACCAGCTGCGTGAGAAGTGCAGACAGGCCGCCGCTTAATATTCCGGCCAGCAGGCAGCCGAAGAGAACAGCCGGGCTGAATACCGCGTCATGCAGTGGGACAGGAAATACCGGGCCGGCGCCAAGCAGGTGGACACGGGCAGCTTCCGCGGTAACACTTGCCAGAGCCACAGGAATAAAGCTGCGCGGCTTCCACTCAAAAAGCAGCAACTCAACGGCGAGCAGAATGGAAGCAAATGGCGCGGCGAAAGTCGCCGACATTCCGGCTGCAGCGCCGGCCACAAGCAGGGTCTTACGCTCGGCTGACGTCAAGTGAAAGAACTGCGCGATAAGGGAACCGAAAGCGCCGCCCGTCATGATGATGGGGCCTTCAGCGCCGAAGGGACCGCCTGAACCAATGGCGATGGCGGCGGAAACAGGCTTCAGGACAGCCAGTTTGGGCTCTACCTTGGCGCCGCGCAGAAGAATCGCTTCAATGGCTTCAGGGATGCCGTGGCCACGTATCTTGTCCGAGCCGAAGCGGGCCATGACGCCGACAATCAGGCCGCCGATCACCGGCACAGCAACTACCCACGCGCCCAGATGAGAAGCACCGGGTGTGACAGGGGCGACACTTAATCGATGAAAGAAAAAAACGTTGGTAAAAAAGCTGATGAGTTTGAGAAGGGCGACAGCCACATAGGCTGAAACCACGCCAATCACAAGGGCCAGGCCGGTGATGGGTAGAACACGCCAGGTTGTGGTGAAATCTCGAAGGGTTCCAGCAGGTGCAATGTGCGGATTTTCCGCGCTTAACGACTTACCCGGGGTAATTTCTTTCATGGTACCGATTTCTTGGTTCCTCCTGGCCGTCCTTTGTTTTTGCCTGCGCCATTTCCTGTAAGCCCAAGGATAGCCTCCACCAGGATTGCGCCGTTCTCCTGCAGTTCCTGGCGCGCAGTAACGCCAAGGTTGCGCAGCAAAGCCTCGCCTTCCGGCAGGATAGATAAAGTTACCTGCCGCCGGTCAGCAGAAGATCTTGCGCGGCGAATCAGTTTATGTTCTTCGCAACGGTCGACCAACTCCACCATGCTGTTATGGTTGAGCTGCATCCTCTCAGCCAGATTGCTGATGGTTGGCTCCATGGTTTTAGGCAGCCCCTTGATCGCCAAAATCAATTGGTACTGCTGGGGATTTGCCCCTAGCCCCCGGGTGGCCTCTTCCATATTCCTAAGAAACCGGCGCAGCTGGTAACGGAACTCCCCCAATGCCAGGTACTCCGGCTCAGTAAGAGGACGTAAATTTTTTCCCTTTGACATTTTATATCGCTCCGCGACATAATAACAGCATTCTGCTAGATTCGAGCCTGGGCCTTTTCATCGGACACCAAACCGGCGAAAAGGCCCTTTAAAGTCATTGTTGACGATTTCCTGTTGATTGTAAATAAACGTGAACATCTGTAAAGATGTCGTAAGCATTACTCCTTAGTTCGTTACCGCCATCGCATCATTTGGATTCGGCAATCTTACCTGAGTACCGGTTAGCGACAAGTGGCGGCAGCATTTATCATCGACGGTTCTGTTACGTACCTGCATTTTTGAGGGCAAACCTTTGATTCCACGTTATACCCGCCCAGAGATGGGCCGAATCTGGAGTGATGAAAATAAATTTCGCTGCTGGCTTAAGGTTGAAGCTGCCGCCAGCCTTACGCTGGCCGATGCAGGCATTGTCCCGGAGAATGCCGCGCGGGCCATTGCCGAACGCGGTGACTT
>DATBVH010000526.1:0-3104 GCA_036515395.1 Candidatus Angelobacter sp. | reverse complement strand
CGACTTCATCCGCATCGATCGCAAAGAAACGCAGATGACCTTTACTAAAGAAGCGGAAGGTGCCCTGGTACCGGTTCTCCTGGAAAAATATGGGGAACTAAATCCGGGATCGCCGCTCGCGGCCAAAGCGGGTCGGGGCAGTGGTAAATCTCCGCGAGATTTTGGCGGGATAGCTCCGCTATTGGATCACAAATGAGCAATTAGCATTGGCAGTTAGCAGTTAGCAAAAGCTGAGGACATCCCAGCTTTTTGTTTTGCGGAAGTTTAGGTGTTGAAAGCCGTCAGGAAGAGTGAACGGGGCAAGAGGTCTGGCTAATTGCTATTTGCCAATTGCTTCTCTCAGCCCTTCTTCAACTCAATCAGCACCAGCCGTGCCACTTCTTTTAGCGTCTCAAAAACGCCTTTCCCTTGGAAGGCCACGGCTTCAAATGTCGGCTCATCTTTCTTGGCCAATTCGCGTTTCAGTTCTTCCACGGCCATGGCGCTGGGCAGGTCGCGTTTATTGAATTGCAGGACGTAGGGGATCTTTTTGAAGTCGTACCCGTGCTCTTTTAGGTTTTCTTGCAGGTTTTCCAGTGCTTCAATATTGGCATCCATGCGCTCTTCCTGCGAATCGGCCACAAAAACCACGCCATCCACGCCGCGCAGAATCAGCTTTCGGCTGGCATCGTAAAAAACCTGTCCAGGGACAGTATAGAGATGGAATCGGGTACGGAAGCCGCGGACAGTCCCCAGATCAAGAGGCAGAAAGTCAAAGAACAGCGTCCGGTCCGTTTCCGTGGCCAGGGAGATCATCTTGCTTTTCTGTTTATCGACCGTCTTATCGAAAATATGCTGCAGGTTCGTGGTCTTACCGCCCAAACCGGCGCCGTAATAGACGATCTTGCAGTTAATTTCGCGTGCGGCAAAGTTAATAAAGCTCAAGACTCTCCTAGCAATCGGTAGGCGCAAACTCCCTTGCGATTCCGAACAGCCATGTTGCTGAAAGACTTTTTTATATCATAACGGACTTGCGAGGGGCGGCTTCTAAATTGTACGCTCCCTGCCGGAGTACCCAATCCTGTAACTCCGTCGGCAATAATCAAAAGTAACTATGGCTTTGGAGCCTGTTGCGGCTGCGGTGGCAGCGGATAATATCCCTCTTTGGCGACGACATTCAGGTTCGGGCGCAATACACGAACGTCAATGGTACGGAAAGCGCTCGATTTTGTGGCTTGGGTCGTATATCCCAGGGTGTATTGATTTCTCGCCGTATCGGCGATTTTGGCGTAAGCCTGTTCAATTCCCTGACGATCGAATTCCGCCATCATGTCGCCACCGGTATCGGAAACATAGCGGGGAAGTATGTTCCCGGTGCCAAAGCCCGGAATGCGTATGCGGTTGGCCTTATCATAGATCGGGATTGCGGCCGTATCCACACCAACGCCATAAACGCTGATGCCATTGGCCAACAGGATTCTCTTCACTTCATCGTATCCGGCGTTGCTGCCTTGCTCGCGCCCGTCACTGATCACAAAGAGAATGCGTCGGCGGGTCTTATCGCGTTTGCTCAGATCCTGGGCCGCTCTTAAGATCGCGTCGTTCAGTACGTAAAATTCACGCGGAGGCGTTTGCACATCTCCAGCCTTGCCGCCATTCGCGTTGGGATCATTTACTGGATGACCATTAATCGACGGCCCGCCGCCGAAAGGCCCACCCGTCATAGGTGGACCGCCCTGGCGTCCGGGGCGCTTGATGCGATTCACACTGGCTGTAGAGATACTGCTGGCGCCGGAAAAGTTCGAAATCTGCTGCACCGTGTGGCCATATCGATAGAGCGCTACTTCATCGAACTCACCAAAGGCGCCGATCAGCGACGGTAGAGACTCGTTCACCTTCTTCATGGTTACGGAAGGCAAGTCGGTGTCCACCACAATGGCTGCCGAAAGAGGAAAGGGATCGGCAGTAAAAAACTTGAGCTGCTGCACAACGCCATCCTCATAAACTTTAAAGTCATTGGAAGTGAGCCCTGGAACCAGCTTGCCAGCGCGGTCCTTTACACGGACTGGAACCTGCACAAAATTTACGGCTACGCTCAGCTTGTAGAGGTCATCACGGGCATTTGCCACTCCGGCTTGTCCTGGCGCGGGACGCTGGGCCTGCGGCGTTGGACTGGGCGTGGCTTCTGGCTCGGCTGGATGTGTGTTAATCGGCGCTTGAGGAGCATTATCAGGGAACTGTGGCTTGGGCTGAGGCGCGTCTGGGATGTTCTGAGAAGACTGGCCGTCCTTCGGCTTGGGTCCATCGGGAATAGTCTGTTGACTCAGAACGGGCAAACTCACTACGGCGAGGGCGCAAATCAGCCCTTTCTTCCCAAGGGTCAACCTAAGCATCAGCTCCTCCTAGTACTTAGAATGTTTCCGGGGCCGGAATGTTGCGATTTTTCAGCAGGAATGCCTCTCACACCATTGTAAGGCTTCACAGGCTTTTCTGAGGCAACTCGGCTGCATCTAATACAATAGATCACAACACATTTCATTAGAAAGGCTATGTCCAAAGGCCTTTATGCGGACTCTACTTTTCGTTTTCGCTATTGCATTCATGCCCGTTTCTTTGTTCGCCCAGCAGGAAGCCGCTCCCCCGGCCGTGCAGAAAGATGCCGGCAAGAACCAGGTTCAAGATAAAGATCAGGTTCCCGATAAGGGCCAGGGAAAGGTGCCGGTCTTCCGCAAGAACGTAACGGTGGTCAATGTGCTCTTTACGGTAAAAGACAAGCACGGGGCCTTGATCCCGAACCTTACCAAAGACCATTTTGAGCTGCTGGAAGAAGGCAAACCACAGACAATTAAATATTTTTCCACGGAAAATGATCTCCCGATTACGTTGGGCCTTCTCATTGACAGCAGCAAGAGCATGGAGCGCACGCTGCCGGAGGAAAAGGTTGTGGCCGGCGGGTTTCTGCAAAAAGTGCTCACCAATAAAGATCTGGCTTTTGTAATCAGCTTCGATATCAGCGTTGATCTGCTCCAGGACCTTACCAGCGACATGCATTCTCTGCGCAGCGGGTTGGACAAAGCCCGAATCAACACCAACACCGCAGGCATCGCGCCGATGGGCATTCCTGG
>DATBVH010000525.1:0-5807 GCA_036515395.1 Candidatus Angelobacter sp. | reverse complement strand
GCCATTCGAATTCAGCAAAAAACCTTACCGCCGCGGGCAGGAGGCCGGCAGGCTAAAAACATTAGCCTAGTCGCGGGTGAAAATACCGGTGGCGGTATAACCCAAGACCAGTCCGATAAAGGCCATCGCGCCGCAAATAGGCCCCAAGTGGTTTCTTACGTTGCGTTTAACGTCAAGGCGCTCATGTACGCTTTCGCGCAACTCCTGCACTGTGTTGTGCAGCTGGCGGCGTTCGTCGGCCGCGCGTTTCTCCAGTACGTCTACGGGAATTCCTTCAGTCATGCTGTCCTCGCTTCATTCTGTATCCAGACTTGGTCCTGCTGCAGCACTTTCAGGGTGCGGGTAGGCGTCAAACTGGTGGCCCTGATTTCAGAATAGGCAAGCCAGCCCGCTATGCCGCCCACAACCAGATAAAAGACGGTCACAATCAGGCCTGCCCACAGCCACGCGTAAACGCTGGGCATAAACAGCCCATGCAGCAAGGCAATCAGGGCAAAGGTAAACACCATCCAGCTGGAAAGCAGGAACAGGACCGCCACAACCGCCAACGGAATGACTGACTTGATGCGGCTGATTTTTTCATCCATCTCCGCTTTCAGTATGTTTACCCGCGTGGTCACAAACTGCTTCAGCTCGTCCTTGGTCTCAGCCAGGATGGTTGCAATTGATTTCTCAGTATGCACGTTTCTCTCAGTATGCACGTCTCGCCCTCCCGATTCTTAGTGCCACGCCTACCAACAACCCTACAGCCCCTGCCGCCAATGCCGTTTCCACCGGATAATCCCGCGCCGTCTGCTTGGCCTTTAGGCGGGCACGGAAATAATTGATGCGCGCTTGCCGGCCCAGTTCCTCTGTCTTCTCGCGGGCTTGGGTGCCCAGTTCTGCGGCCTTATTCTGCGCCGAATGTGCTATGTCCTGCATGCGCTCAGTCGCCCTGCGGCGCATGTTTTCCGTCCGGACTTTGGCGTTTTCCGCCAGATTGGTCACCCGATCGTAAATTTCATGGTGCGCCAAGTTTTCCACGTTTTCTTTGGTTTGCCGCAAGATCAGCGCAATTCTCCCGGCAGCAGCGCCTAATTCGGCAGCGCGCTCCTCCAGAGAAGATCTCGGAACGCTCTTGGTATCAAGCAGCCGGTCTGGCGGGGTTGGCGGCGTTGAAGGATAAGTATCGAAATCAGGGATGTCTGAGCTGTTGTGCATGCCCTCGGCCATAGTAATTCCTCTGGGTTAGTAGGATGTTGGATTTGGCCCGCGTGTTTACAGGGGACGAGAGGAATCGAGAGCTGCGGAACAACTCTTCTGTTGATAGTAAGCGAATCCCCTTACATAAGCAGGTACTTGCCCGCTACGGACAAAATATAAAGATGAGGCCGCTACCGGTCTGTCATTGTGAAAGTCTTTATCATGAGCTTTGGGGTGACTAAATAGAGAGGTTTGAGGCTGGAATGCTAAATCAACAGCAGATATTTGTTTCCAGTGATCCGGTTCCCCGTGTGTCTGTCTTTTCGCTGTCAGTTCTGGCGCACCTTGTGCTCTTGGCTGTCCTCGTTTTGCGGCATTCAACAGCACCCCACATTGTCCCGGCAAAATATGAAGTGGTTCAGGCAAGCTCTGGGGCAGCTCAGGTTGCTTATGCGCCTCCAAAAGGTACGCCGCGTCCCAGCCCGTTTCACCAGCCACGCAATAAAAAGAAAGCGCGCGTGCAAAATTCAGCAGAAGGAGATGCCGCGGGTGTGGAGATTATCCGGGCACACGCAAAACAGGCAACCGCCGGGTTGATGGTGGGTATCAAGCAGCGCCTGACCTATGGGTTCTCTACCATCAATTATCAACTTGCCGTTCAGACTTCGGGAGTAATTCCAACCATTACGGCGGATGAGCTTCCGCCGCGTTTCGAACAATATCTCATCGTGGAAGTCACCATTGATGTTGATGGCCGGGTGGCTGATGCGCGGCTCACTTCTGGAATGGCAACGCCAAAGATTGAACAAACTCTGCTGTCCGCGATCCGCGAATTCAAGTACATTCCCGCCAAGCGCGATGGCACGCCCATACCATGCCAGGTTGACTTGGTCATTCATATCCCGAGCTAATTTAAATGCCACCGCAATGCCGCTGGGCTTCGCACAAAAAGCAAATCTCACCACGAATGAACTCCGCCTCACAATCTTAACCACCTGCTTTACAAAATTCGTTTCTTCATTCCACGCTTCTTTCTCGTTGCATCGTTCTCCAAAATCAGTTACACAAAAAAGACACAGATTTTATCAGCGCACCAAAAGACTCCAGCGGTGCGCAAAAACCACTCATCTACGATCTTCTCAATCGTCTTAACGCAGCGTTTGCTCGCGTCCATCGGAATATGGAAGCGTTGCAAGCGGTCGGCATTTTCGATCCGCTGATGATGCAGAACCTTAATCGCCAGTCTGAGCAGCTTCGGGCAGGCGCAAATTACCATCTGCTCGGCGCCATGCGACGCATTGAAGAACGCGACCGGGACCGGTTCTCTCAACCAGCCCACGAGCAAAGTTCCTGATCCAAACGGAACCCCGCCTTCTCAAAAAAGGCGGGGTTAAATCCGCGACCATCCGCGTAAATCTGCGGTAAGTTCTTGCCTTTTGGTTTCCCGATTAAAACGCACCGCCGCCACCGCCGCCAAAGCCGCCGCCGGAAAATCCGCCGCCACCACCGCCGCCGCTCCATCCTGACCCGCTGGAACTCGCGCGCGGAGCGGAGACAAACGTCGAACTTGCAGTGGTCGCCATGGAGCCCATACTATTCACAAAATAGAACGTGCTGAAGCTACTGCCATACGATCCCTGGTACCACGTGGGCGGATTCTGGATGATGCCCTCAAAAGCCTTGGCCCAGCGATGCTCCACGCCGAGGGCCATGGCATAGGGCAGAAATTTTTCAAACGTATCCGGCGGCATGCGCTTCAGCCGGTCCGCGTCCACGCGATTCATAAATTCCTGGAAACCCTTGATCTGTACCTGCGTACGCGCGCCTTTCAAACTGGTTGCCGTGAGTTGCTTGCCGATAATGAGGATGATCCCTACGGCAATCAGGCCGCAGCCAATGGCCATAGGCACGGAATTCAGGAAATCGGCAACGCCCATGACCTGCAGCGCGGCATATGGCAGCGCCACCAGCAGAAAACCAAGTCCAAGATAGCCTGCGGCTGAGTCCGGATCAACCGTGTACATGCCCTTGGCTTTCAGAGCAGTCATGATTTCGCTCTTGATCATGGGCAGCGCCGTATAAAAGTGGTTGGTCAGGCTGGAGAGCAGAGTTACCTCGCCGCCAGCAAAGACCTGTTGCAGCATCGCGCGCTCATAGTCCGTAAGACCCTTCCACTCGCCCGGATCTTTCAGCAGGTGGAACTCATAATCCTTGGTCGAAGAGAGAAAGCCCTTGTGTTGCGTTTCCATAATCTTTACGTAGCCGCGTACTGCCATATCCACCAGGACAGAAGTAATGTCTCGGGGATCGACGCTGCCATCAATCAACGTGCCAACTTCTGCGGGCCCCATTTGTTCCGGCGGTTCATACATCGGCGCCACGGATATTCCCGGATCGGGATCGCGGCCTTTGACCCACCACATGGGGAACATCACGGCAAAAGCCCACAGCGGGAGCGTGAGCACCGGATTGCTGCGCACAAACCTGAAAAATCGCGCCACTGCTCCGGGCTGGTGCAGCACGCCTTTTTCAATGTAAATATCCGCCGTTAATCCGCCGCGCATGGGCAAAGGATCTCTGGCTTCAACGGTGGCGCTGGATGCCATGACGGACGCTGAAGCGTGCTCTGAAGATCCGTAAATGCCCTCAAAGGCCTGCGCCCGAAGCTTGCCGCTCGCCTCGGCCGGAAAGTAAATAGTCGCCGACGCCTGTTCAATTGGCACTGGCCAGTCATTGCCGGTCACGTTCCAGTAAAACTCGTCGTGGTCTTCAAAAAACCGCGTGCCGTTGGCCACGGAATATTGAATATTGACCGTGCGCGTTGCGTCCGTGGCTCCCGGCACAAAAACCTTCAAATGGAGAAAGCCATTGCTGGTCTTCTTCTCCACTTTTAGCTTGTCCCCATTGTCATCAGTGACGGACAACACTTTCACAAACAGCGTGTAATTCGAACCGCCGGGGCCAGGATAATCAACCGGGATGTCGCGATAGATTCCCTGGTAGATGCCGTTGAAGACAAATGTAATCTTCTCTTCCACACGCGCCGCGCCATCTTCTTCCACGTGAATTGTGCTGTCGAATTTGGAAATGTGATAGTTGCGCGCCCACGCCGGCAGGCTGAAAACCAGCAGCAGCACAGCCAGCACTCGTGCGGCAGAAAAGACCCGGCTTCGGGAATGGCCAGTAATTTTCACTTGGCTTAGAACTTTACGGCCACATTTTCGCGGTCGGCGGGAGTATCCATTTCAAAGAATTGCCGCGTGTGGAAACCGAACATGCCCGCGATAATGTTTGTTGGAAACGATTGGACGCGGGTGTTGAAGTCGCGCACCACGGCGTTGTAATAACGCCGCGCGTTCTGGATGTTGTCTTCAATCGAGTTGAGCGAACTCTGCAACCCGGTGAACTGCTCAGAAGCTCTTAATTCAGGATAATTTTCCGCTACGGCAAACAAACTCTTCAACGCGCCGGTGAGCTGGCCTTCCGCCTGGGCTTTATCGGCTGGGGTTGTGGCCTGCATGGCCTGGGAACGGAACTTGGCAATGTTCTCAAACGTGCCTTTTTCGTGCGCGGCGTAGCCTTTTACGGTTTCCACCAGGTTGGGGATCAGGTCATGGCGGCGCTTTAGCTGTATGTCAATATCTGACCATGCTGAATCCGCGCGCACACGCAGTTGCACCAGGCTGTTGTACATGCCGGCCAGAATGAAGATTGCGCCAACCACCAGTATCCCGATCACAATCAGTGGCATCATCGTTTTCTCCTGCTATCTTCCGTAAAGAATTGTTGGAGCGGAAGTTATCACACTGAATCATCGGTGCGCAAATCGCTGGCCTGTAATAAAAATCCGGGTATTCGGATTATGGGATTTTGTAGGATTCCGGAGCTCTGGCTATTAATTTCGATATCTTGATAAGATGTTTTTCGCCCCAAGCGGGCTTTTGTCTCTTGTTTCCCTGTAGTTAGGGGTTTTTTGAATATGGCATCGCTCATGCTTGCCAAAAACGCGTACATGATTGTGGAACATCATTCCTTTGATCGTTTTGTATTGCTCCCTGTCCTTTGTTATCCCCCGGCCCGCTTCAAGTCGAGCCATAACATAGAGGAGGAAAGAATGAGAAGTTCAAGGTCCTGGTTCGTTTTTATCCTATGTATTAGCTTAACCACATTTCCGCTGCTGCCTGCGGCGGCGCAATCCACCGTAGCCACCGGAAGCATCCAGGGCACGGTCACAGATCCAAACGGAGCCGTTGTTCCCAATGCGGCGGTTACCATCACCAACAAAGCCACCGGACAAACTACCAAGCTCACCAGCTCGTCGTCTGGTACTTACGCTTCCGGCGCGTTGATTCCGGGCGAGTACACCGTCCGCATTGAAGCCAAGGGCTTCCAGACCCAGCTCCTCACTGTGCCTGTCCAGGTCGGCAACATCGCCTCCGGCAACACCAAGCTGACATTAGGACAATCCACAGAAGTAATTGAAGTCACAGGGTCGGCAGTGTCCATCAATACCGAGCAAGCTACCGTTCAGGGCGTGCTCAGCACGCAACAGATTGAAAATCTCCCTATTAATGGCCGCAACTTTCTTGATCTGGCCCAGCTTGAACCCGGCGTGCAGATTCAAG
>DATBVH010000524.1:0-24763 GCA_036515395.1 Candidatus Angelobacter sp. | reverse complement strand
AACACTGGGGACGCGAAATGCGGTTCCGGGGACAGCCCCTGGAGAGAACTCCCTAACGCGTCCTGGTTGTGCGAATGTTCTCGGGATCCTTCGACTCCGCGCCCTTCAGCTATTTCAGTACGGGATCCCCCCGGCGCTTCGCTCAGGACGACAAATCCAAGAGAGTATTTCCTCGGCGCCAGTGAACACACGATGAGCGCGCGCCGTTTACATCCACCTGAATCCGCCAATCAGTCTTGAACGGAATACATCTCTCTCATCACCTTGCTCAACTCCACAACTTGAATATGCGCCGGGCAATCAGGCCAGTTGTGCACCCAGCACACAATCACGTCGCAGCCTTTTGGATCGTGCTTATGCTTTAGAAAATTGCGGCTTTCCAATTCAAATTCAACCCGCACCGGTTGCCATTGGCCTTTCGCTGTTTCGCGCATGGCGTCGCAATCGGGGAATGCGCTTTGTATCCCCCGGACGGCAAATCCAAGCCTTCTCGCCATGATGCCGAACGCATAAATCACGCCGCTTTCGCTTACGGGTTCGTGCATCAATTCCGGGAACGGCAGCGGAGGCCCATAGATCGGCCGGTCCTGCATCACGGAATCCCGTCGCGACCGCCTGCAGTGTCTCGCTGTCTGGCCCCAAGACTGGCCCATCCCAATCATCGTGACCACATCCTGCCACTCCGCAACCGTCTCGGTTTCCCTTACGAATCGCAGGAACTCCTCCGGAACTCGCGACCAGCGCCGATAGAGCCTCTGGAACGGGACGATGCTGAATCGGCCAATGCTCAGATATTCCACGGTGCTGGGAATCTTGTTGAGTTTACGCGCTACTGCTCCCCAGTCCGGCAAAACCGTCGAATCCATCTGCGGAAATCCGGTGCCTGTCGCCGCCAGCCCTGCCGCCGTTAAGGCTTTGCGCATGCTTCCCCAATGCCTCATGAAAACAGTCCTTGTAATCGCCAGCGCCTCCAGATCGCGCACTTTTGGGTTGCGTTTATGTTTCTTGGCAAACTGCCGCATGGTTTTCAGAATTTCTTGTTTCGTGATGCTTTTGTTCATTTATGCTCTCGCAAAAAGAAAAAGCCACCGCTCAAATGGGGTGGCTCGATCTTGGATTTGGATAAAACAATAGCCACCCGGTCTGGGTGGCTCGATTTCAAAGGACTTCTACCGCAGCCCTTGGACGATTACTTAAAAGTCCGCAGCTTCAAACACAAAGCCAAAGGCTAAAAGCTAAGGGCCAATAGCCGGGGGCATCTGGCTGAAAGCCGGATGCCCCTACTTATATATGCACTCATTCAGGCCCTTTGGCGACACGTTTTCTAAAAGAAATTTTCATGCCACCGCCTGGTATCTCGATAAGGACCATCTCAACCTCGCCCCGTGGCTGATCTCCGGCATTTAAGCCCTGCTGCCTGGTGGGAATGGCCTTTCCCGACTGAAGCACCCCCTTCAACGCCTCCTTCTTGCGGTCAAAACGCCTCCATGCGGCTTCCAGCAGCTTGCGGTCCTCCTCCGTATAACACGCTGCCAGTGCCCCTCTGCGTCCCAAACCCCTCCGTTGCAACTGGAGCACGATGCGTTCGCCGGAATCCATCTGGGCCATATCGGCAACGCGCTCCCATTTGACTTCAAGATTCTTATCAAGAAGCGAGCCGGGTAGCCGGTTGATGATGTCGTCTTCGTCGTAAATGGAACTGTGGTCCGCGCCCAGGCCGGTGCGAAATTCTTCGCCGCGACGGTGGAGCGCCGTGCCGAGACGGTCGTCATTGGTCAGGGATTTTCCATCAGCGTCTTTAAAGTTGAGATCGGTGGCCAGGACTTCCCGGCGGTAATTGCGGCGGAGATCGACAATGCCCAGACGCACGGCGCAACGCAGAGAGCTTTTGCGGACATAAGCCATGGGATCAGGCTGGGATTTCCATCGGCCTTTCTCTAGGACTGACTGGATGGCGGGAATGTGCGATGAGGCAGGAAAAGTCTGTGGAGAAGCTGTTTCCACTGGTCTTCACAGGCGGAAAACGGCTGTGTGGAAAGTGCGGTCAGGAGATCGATTTCAGGGCTCATAGCATTCGCCTTATAACCCATTATAGGCGAATACATAACGAAAGAAAAACGCTGAAAAAGACTTTACGCTGAGCCGATAGAGTCCACGCCATAGGAATCAAGTATGTCGCGCAAGGTAACTATGCCTTCAAGTTTATGAACGTCCGCTCGATTGACTACCGGCAAAATATCAATATGCGCGCTGCTCATCCGCTCCAGCGCCACATGCAGAGCGTGATCGGCATGCACGTGGGGAAATTCAATCGTGTCCAGCAGGCTCAGCAATGAGTCCTCCGCTTTCCCCTCGTTAACAGCATTGGTTAATCTTGCCTTGCTCAAAACTCCAACAATGCTGCCCTCATCCATGAGCGGCCATGCGCGGAATTGGCTGGCGCCAATCAGCTCAATCGCGTTGTGCACGGTAGTTTGCGCCGTCAGGCTTTCTGTGGCATTTCGCATTGCCTGAAACACCTTGCGTTGCCCAAATCCGGACCGTGACTTCGCGTCCGGCAGATGGATGCCATCCTGATGCGCCAGCGCCTCATAGATAGGTTGCTTCTGCAGTCGCGACGAAATAAAAAGGCTTGCCAGATTGGCAATCATCAACGGCACAATGACTGCATAGTCGTGCGTCATTTCAAAAATCATCAGCACAGAGGTCATCGGCGCGCGCACAATTCCGGCAAACAACGCCCCCATGCCAACCAGCGCATAAGCTCCGGGCAGCGCCGTGGCGAGCGGGAAAAAATGGTGCGCCACGCTGCCAATTGTTCCACCCAGCATTGCCCCAAGAAACAGTGCAGGACCAAAGATTCCGCCGGCATTGCCGGAGGCATAACTCACAGTCACTCCAAAAAGCTTGAGTACAACCAGGAGCGCCATCAATTTTAAAGCCATATGATTGTTCAGGGCGTCGCCCACGTAGCTGTAGCCAACTCCCAGCGCCTGCGGAACGAACCAACCCATCAGCCCAACCAGGACGCCGCCGACCATCGGATGGCACCAGCGCGTCTTTCTTGGCAGCAGCAAAAATCGCGTGCGCATGCCGATGAGGAGCTTGGTGAAGGCCGCCGATAAAAATCCGCCTGCGATACCCAACACCGCGTAGATGGCCAATTCACCCGGATGTACCAACTCATACTGCGGGACGTGAAATAGTGGGTTATTACCCAACAGCGCACGCAATATGGCCCATGAAGTTGCAGATGCAATCACAACAGATCCCAGGATTGGCGCGTTCAGGTCTCCCATGACCTCCTCCAGGGAAAACAGCACGGCAGCCATGGGCGTATTGAACGCAGCGGCAATAGCGGCAGCCGCTCCCACCGGCAAAAGCGCCTTTACTTTTTCTGGACGCAATCCCAACCGCCGCCCCAGAACAGACGCGATCCCTGCGCCCACCTGCACCGATGGGCCTTCACGTCCCAGCGGGATTCCGCTGGCAAGCGTCGTAGCAGTGCAGAAAAATTTTCCCAACACGGTGCGGAGTGAGATATACCCATCACGGGCGAAAAGGGCCGCTTTCGCCTGCGGCACACCACTGCCCCGGGCATTCGGAAAATAGCGGGCCAGTAGATAACCCATTGCCAGCGATCCAACAATGGGGACCAGAACACGTCTCCACGCCTGGCTGCCCACGGGATACAGCCTCATCCCCAGCCGTTCCGTCAGCACGATGAAAGCAACCACGGCCAAGCCGACCAGCGCGCCAATCAGCAGCGTAAGGGCAAGAAAAACCTGTTCTTCTCGCTGGGACGCAAACGAAATCCAGCGTTTGGTAAATCCGTTTGTCTCTTTAGCTTCGGAAGTTATAGCGGCGGGAGAAATACTCACTCCTCTACATTACTAAAAATATCTGCAAGCGATGCATTGTTTCTTCTTTTCCATTGCTGTCACCTATGAACTTAAAGCCGGAAGTTTCTCTGTCGCGTCCAGCACCTGCGCCATAAAGTCCACCAGTTGCCATTGCTGCTGCCACGTTATCTTGGTTCCCATATCCACGTGGACTAGCGCGGAACTGATTAGCGATGCTTTGAGTTCAGCCGCGGGCACGTCCTTCGCCAGCCAAAGTGTCTCCGACGCCGGAATGACCGTGTCTCCTGCCCCATGCAACAAAAAGACAGGCGTGTGTAGCTGCGCGACGTGATCATGCGGAGATACCGCTTCCATCTCCTCTTTATGCATCGTGATCTCTTTCAGTAGCGCGTCCCGCAATTGGTCGCGATGGTGTAGAAGCAGATCCAACTCGTGCTTTCCTTCCGGACTCAACATCTCCGCAGTCTTCATGGCTTCTGGTTGCTCCCACAGCCATTGCCGGAGCGCTTCACGCGCTGTAGGAACATCTCCGGCTGAGAAAAAATCTGCCAGGTGAGCATACGCCAAGACCAAAGCGCCGTATTCATGCGCCTGAAGCGGCATTTCAGCGCCGTCAGGTTTAGCGATTACATTGGCGGCAAAAAAACGTGCTACTCGGCTCATGTCATCGTGTGCTCCAATCGCCACTACAAAACCAATGCTGTCACCATACGGTTTGCGATTCGCGGCCAGCAAAGCGAGTCCTCCGGCAAAGCTGAGCCCCAGCACGCCTACTTTGCGGTGCATGCGTGTGCTCAACGCTACAGCGGAATCGCCAATTACATCAATGGTCTTGGCCGTTACGCGATAATCCGCCAGGTCCTGCAGTTCCGGAGTCATGACCAGCACTCCGGCGCCGGCAAGCGCCCGCGCCAGATTCCACATGCGCGGATCGTCGATTCCCAGATGATGCACGCCGTGCAACAGCACCACGCCGCCAGGATCCTGAACATCCTGCGGTGTGTAAGTCCGATAGCGGACGGGGCCAAGCGGAGTCAGCGCATAACCATCTTCTTCTTTGAACGGATGATCGGCAAAGCGGGTTGGCAGTCCCTGCGCATGCCCGTCAGAAAAGCGCAGCAGCAGAGACATGGCACGCAGGTGCGCGCCCACAGGATGCAACAGGACCGCCCCGGTCAACACGACCGAGGCCAGCAGCACAAACAGGAAAATAAAAACTCTTTGCCTGCGTGTGAATCTTGCCAATTTAGATCTCCAGGATTACCGGCATGATCAGCGGCCGTCGCGCTGTCGTCTTCACAATAAATCGCTTCAGGTCGGCACGTATCTTTTCCTTGATCACGCCGTAATCGGCCTTCTCTTCCGCTGTTGAGCCATCCAGCGTGGCGGAAACCACGCGCCGGGCCTCGCGTACAAAACCTTCTTCTGATCCCGCGGCAAATCCGCGCATCACAATTTCCGGAATCGATTCAACCGTGCCTTTCAGCTTGTTGATGGCGATAATCGGCAGCACAAAACCGTCTTCGCTCAGGTGGCGGCGATCTTTGATGACAAGGTCTTCCACTACGTCAGTGCGCGAGCCGGAATCAATGCAGATGCGGCCCACCGTGACTTTATCCAGCTTGCGCGCGCCCAGTTCATCAAACTCAAGCACGTCGCCGCTCTCAAGCATCATCACCTGGCCCACTGAGCCATGCATTGACCGCGCCATATCGGCCTGAATCCGTAGCTGCCGGTATTCGCCGTGGATAGGAATAAAATACTTTGGCTTCACCAGGTTCATGATCAGCTTTTGCTCTTCCTGGCTGGCGTGGCCGCTTACGTGCACCGGCGGATTGGAGCCATCGTCGTAAATCACGTCGGCTTCGCGACGGAAGAGATGGTCGATCATGCGATAGATGCCTTTTTCATTGCCGGGAATAATGCGCGACGAAAGCACCACGGTATCGCCCTTTTCGATTCGCGCATGCTTGTGGTTATCCACCGCCGCGCGCGAGAGGGCGGACATGGGCTCACCCTGCGTGCCGCTGATCATCACGCAGACCTGCTGCGGCGCGTAGTCTTTGATCTGTCCGGGATGAATCAGCAGTCCTTCAGGAACATCAATGTAGCCCAGGTCCATGGCGATCTCTGACGCTTCTGTCATGGAGCGGCCCACCAGCGCGATCTTGCGCTTGTATTCCCGCGCCATCTCAAACGCCAGCTTGATCCGATGAATCGATGACGAAAAGCAGGAGATGAAGAGCCGGCGCTCAGAGCGGGCAAAGATTTCGTCGAACTTGCCCCTCACCGCGCGCTCGCTGGGCGTATAACCGCGACGCTCCGCATTGGTCGAATCCTGCAGAAGCGCCAGTACATTGCCTTCTTTGCCGTACTCCGCAAATGTATGCAGATCAAAAAGGCGAGTGTCAGTCGGCGTGGGATCAACCTTGAAATCCCCCGTGTGGATGACCACGCCAAGCGGCGTATGAACCGCCAGCGCGACACAATCCACCAGGCTATGCGTGACCTGTATTGGGTTGATAGTGAATGGGCCAAGGTTGAAGCGCGAGCCGGCGCGGATCTCACGCAGATCAGAATCCTCAAGCAGGCCGTGCTCTTCCAGCTTGTTTTCCACCAGCGCCAGCGTGAATTCGGTGCCGTAAACCGGTACCCTCAACTCCGTAAGCACCCAGGGCAGCGCGCCGATGTGGTCTTCATGCCCATGGGTCAAAACAATGCCGCGGACTTTATCACGGTTCTGGATTAGATAAGTAATGTCGGGAACAACGATATCCACCCCGAGCAACTCGGATTCGGGAAACATCAGGCCCGCGTCGATGACGATAATGTCGTCACCATAGCGCACGGCCATGCAGTTCATTCCAAATTCGCCGAGACCGCCAAGGGGTACAAGATGGAGTTTATGCGAGGGCATGGTCAACAAATGATGCTAACAGAAAGGATGCCCGCGGTTGGCAGAGCGTCAGGACGTAACTCCTGGATGCGGCCTGGGCGCTCATTCGCTCCAACACGAGCCTTTGCTGCTCCCATAACCGATCCGGCGGCCCAACCCCAGACGGCATCAGGCAGAAAAGCCCGGCATAGCCCACTAATCATGGTGGAAGCCAAAGGCAGCGATGACGACGATTGTAATGTTGGCCAATGCCCTTCGCTTCGCCAGCGATGGAAGCGGCCAAGCGGCCATCTCGTGGATGTTGGTAAGGCTTTGCAGTCTCTGCGGGATACAAAAAGACTGCCAAAGCTCTCTCTCCAAATCTGCGCTTCTTCTCTCTCCCATTCTGGGAATCCTGCTCGGGAAAATTGCAGCGAAGACATTGAAGCAGAGAACGGTTTTTTTTAAGCTGATTTTAGCGAGGTCGTGATCTCTTTGCTCCCGTTCAGGAGCTTACAGCCCCACGGCCGAAATGAAGATGCGGATTATTGCTTCGTGCGATTCTCGGACTGAATAGCGCGGAATCGGCGACAAACCGGCGAGGTTAGCAGCTTCCTACCTTGGCCGACAAATCTTGAATCTAGATACCAAACCTTGATTTTTCGCTGATCAATAACAAAATCAGAAAAGCCGTTTCACTAAAAAAGGAGCAATCATGTTGGAGCAAAGCATGTCGAATCGGGTACTGACTCGCAGAGGCGCTCGCGAATTGTCGCCTGAAGAAGTGCAGCACGTTGCGGGTGGCACAACTGGATGCCATGGCACCTCGCTTCACAAAAATGGCCCCATCGTCGATGTTGCGTGCGATCCGGCCTAATCCACCAAATGTACAAGAGCGGCAGAATTAATTGTCGCTCAGCAACTGACAGAGGCGAGATCACAGCAAAACAAACATGCAAATAAATTCATTCACAAAGGAGAAAAATCATGTCAAATAAGAAGGATAATCGAGTGCTCAGCCGTCAACTGGCTCGGGACTTATCGCCACAAGAGCTTGAAACCATTACTGGCGGATTTTTCACAAGTCCGCACAGAGACGTAACCACCACGTTCTGCACGCTTGCCTCAGACGGCGACGATGACTAAAACAGCAGCAGGGCCGCCATCAGTTGATGGCGGTCCTTTTCCTTTTGCAGTGACAGGCTTTGATCGACAACAAACTTTTCGCGCTAAGTGGGAGTGAGGTCACGCTAATTCCCGGGCTCGTCTTTTTAGAACAGGAGAACTCAAATGAAAGTCATCATTTTTGCCTACGCCAAAGAAAACCACACAGCGCCTGTGAAATGGGCTCTGGAACAAGCTGGATATGAAGTGGCTTGCTGGGGCGGGCTTTCATGGACGGAGCAGCAACAAGCCTCTCTGCTGCTGGACGCGCAGACAAAGATGACTCTGGGCCCATACACAGTAGAGCCGGGCGATGCAATCTGGATTCGCCGTCCTGACGTTCCGACGCACAATCCCAACGTATCGGAAGCGGACAGGAAATTTGCCGAACAGGAATATCGCGCCTTTTACCACTGCATTGCTTACACCCTGGAAACTCTTCCAGTCTGGTGCATCAACAAATTTTCGGCGGCGCGTTTTATTCACAACAAGGCAGTGCAACTGAATCTGGCCCGCGCCTGCGGTTTGCGCGTTCCAGAAACTCTGCTGTCGAATCGTCCTGACCGCATCAGGGAGTTTGTGGGCCGAAATCCCAGCAAGACGATCGGCAAGGGATTCAGCCCGCACGTTTGGCAGCGTAGCGATGAAGACGGCGTCTCCGTGACAGAAACATTCAAGTTAACACCTGAGCTGCTGCCGCAAGATGAAGTCCTCACCTATGCTCCAGGCATTTATCAGGAGAGAGTTGATAAGCAATTCGATATTCGCATGGTGATCATGGGCCACAGGGTTTATTCGTTCGCGCTGCACAATCCCAAAAAGGCGCTTGATTGGCGACAGGATGCAGGGCAGGGCAATGTGAAAGTTGAGATCATTCCTACGCCGCCCGAGATTGAGAAAAAAATACTGGAATTTGCCCGGAAGGCACAGGTTTGTTTCGGATCAGTTGACTTTGCCGTGGATAAAGACGGGCAGTGGTGGTTTCTGGAAATCAATGAGCAAGGACAGTTCCTGTGGTTGGACCAGTTCAATCCGCAAGCCAGGACCCTGGAGAAGTTCTGCGCGTTTATTACCGCGCCGGAAAGTTCTACGCAACCGCTGGAAGATCGTCTGGGGCTCTTCCCTTCATTTTCTGATTTCATCACGCACTTCAGGAGCCTTCCTGAAAATCAGGAGCCTATCGATATAGCGGCAGCCGTTGCGGCTTCGCCATTTATGTCGCGGGAAACAGGAAGATCCGGCTGAGGTCGATTCCGATCCTGCTCTCCGCTTGGCCGGCAATGGAACTGACAGCATCTTTACTGGATCAATTTCAATTACAGTGAATGCTGGAAGGGGCAGCCGTAAGGAAGCGGTTCCGTAGGCGACAGCGCGTTGCAGTCCACCCCTTCCTTATCATCATAATATGCTGCGCCGGAGTATCTTTTGGATACGCTGGACCTTCGCACTGCGTATCTCTTATTTCCTTAACTTATTGAAAACAATAGAATCCATGTCCTTTATGCTGTTGCTTCTGAATGTGGTCACCGAAACCAGAAATTAATAACTTCCCCCTCGAATGTACGGCTCCGTACCGAGTAGAATCTCGATTCACGATTAAACGGCCGGATGGCACAAGAAGAAATCCCAATTCGGGAATTGCTGCAGCTTTGCTTAAGCACAGACGCAGAAGAGCACTGGCGGGAATTTGTACGCAGGACCCAGCCCTTGATCGCCAGCGTAATAATCAATACCGTGCGCCGATGGAAACAACCCGCTCCCAGCCTGGTGGATGATCTGATCCAGGATACTTATGTAAAACTTTTTGCAAACGATAAGAAGGCCTTGCGCACTATCAAGAATGAATATGAGAACACAATCTTTGGATATTTGAAGGTGGTAGCTTCAAATGTTGCGCGTGACCACTTCCGGCAGCCTATAAATAAAGTGGACGAGGTTGAGGTGAGTGACGCCGTCTTGCCACCCGGGTCGGACGAGCGCGAGCGGCGTGAGTTCCTGGATAAAAAGGAGCAGATCCAGAGAATCCTAGCCAAGCTTTCATCCTCAGAGACCTACAAGAGAGATGTGGCGATTTTCTGGTTCTTTTATGAGCAGGGTTACACGGCAAAAGAAATTTCCTTGTTGCCCAATGTCGGGTTAACGGTAAAAGGGGTAGAAGCCGTAATTCTTCGCCTGAGCCGTTATCTTCGCGTAGAACTGGGAAATGAAGAACCAGAGAAGGATGAGTGAGTGCCGTATTTTCATCGAGTTAACAGGAACAAAAGGTTTCGGGCGATTTTTTGCGTCTTAGGGATTGAAGGGGCAGTATGAGGGATCAAATGAGCGAAAGAAAAAGAGATATCGCCGATTCCATGTCGGCACTTATCGGCCCTGCTGCTCTTTATCGGATGCGGTTAGATGTATATCGAAAGATTATGCTCCCCGAAATTATTTATTTAAGGAAGATTGCACTATGAACGCGCCGCGGCCTAATTGTCCTGACAACGATGTGCTCCAGGAGCTAGCTGCCGGGATATTGGCGCCAGCAATGGCTGAGCAGACAATGCTGCATGTTGCAGAGTGCAAATCTTGCGGGCCTATACTGCGGCAATACCTGAATGAGTTCTCTGACGAGCAATCTCCGGAGAATATTGCCATCCTGAAACAGTTGCAGAGTTCCAAACCTGCATGGCAAAAGAGGTTGGTGCGGCAATTGATCGGTGGTGCCCGTCCCTTTCGATGGTTGAAGCTGGTGCCGACAACAGCAGCGCTGGCAGCGATTATCTTTGGGGTCGTTCAAGGGCCGGATCTGTGGGCTGGTTTCCAGTTGCATCAGGCGCAAAAAGAGGTGGCGGCGGCTTTCGAAGAGCGACGCACAACCACTATGCGCTTGTCTTCTGTTGACTACTCTCCGTATAGCCCGTTTCCGATTGTCCTGGGTGCAGAAGATGGACGCGGCGTGGATGAGGTGCCACCATCACTGCACGATGCCAGCGGCGCTGCCAATAAGAATCTTCAGGCAAAAAATGCAGATCCGCATTGGCTGCAAATCCAAGGTCGCGCTTTGTTATGGGAAGCTACGCCGAGCAGCCTGGAAAAAGCCGAAAAAGATTTTGAAAAAGCGCGGTCCAAGGGATTGGCCACCCCCAGCCTGGAAATTGACCTGGCCGCCAGTTACTTTGAACGCGACAGCCGCGACGAACATCCCAATCTGCAACGTACGCTCAACCTGCTAAGCGAAGTCCTGAGCAAGCCCAACCTGAGCAAAGACGATCAGGCCAGCGCCCTGTTTAACCTTGCCATCGCGTATGAAAAGACCCAGGCATGGGACCTGGCTGTGGAAACATGGGAAAAATATCTTCAGGTTGATAGGACAAGCGGATGGACGAAAGAAGCCCAGCAACGGCTTGACGCCGCGAAAGCAAAAGCTTCCAACATGCACCGGCAGAGTTATTCAGACCCCGGTTTTTTTTTGCAACAAAAAGCCCAGGGCACTCTGAGGCCTGAAGACCCGGAACAGTATCAGCAAAAAGCCTTGAGCGAGTGGCTTCCGACTGCCGTGGCGGACAAAAACAGCGATGCCTATCGCGCCGTCCAGGGGCTGGCGGAAGTGTTTGCGGAACACCAGGATTTTTGGTGGAGAGACTTTTTGGAAGCTGTGCAATCAAGGGATCGCGGGGGCGTCCAAACATTGAGCAGTGCCCTTCGAGATAATGAAGAGGGAAGCTTTGACAAGGCCATACCTGAGCTACGTCTCGCTGCTGCTGCATTTGCTCATAGCAAGAATCGTCCAGCAGAGCTTCTCGCTGGGTTCGCAGAAGTATATGCGATAAGGAATAAACTTCAGGGGGCCAACTGCATTGCCCGCGCCGGTCCATTGTTGCAAATCCTATCAGACACTTCCTATCGCTGGCTGCATGCACAGTTGCTGTTAGAAGACGCCCAATGTCGAAATTTTCAAATCGAATTAGTAGATTCTGATCGTGAAGCAAAGCTAAGTTTAGATATTGCAGCCAATTCCGGTCTTCCAGTCCAAAAGATGCGTGTCCTCGGCATTTCTGCCGGAATGAAACATCAACAAGGAAAGTGTGATGAATCCTGGAGCTTGGGAGTGGCTGGGTTGGAGTTGTATTGGCAGGGCGCATTCCCACTTGAACGCCTTGATCAATTTTATGCCGTGATGTGGCAATGTGCCCGAGAAACTGGTTCCCTAAATCTGGCAGAAGCCCTTCTGCGTCACACTATTGCCAACCGCGAGAACCCTCAGACTTACATGCCAAGGAACAGGATTCGTGAAGGAATGTTGCATTTGCGTTTGGCTAATATATTGCTTGCTTTGAAGGAAACGGACCTGGCGGCGGCAGAGAACAGAACAGCATCGACATTAATTAAAGATTCTGACCAGGAATACAAAAAAGTTTATGTACTCAGAACCAAGATCGAGCCTGCAGAAATGCAATTGCTCCATGGCGATGCTGAACTGGCGTTGGCTACGCTTCAGCCGGTTGAACCACTTATCACGTCCATCCAGGATAAATTCATCGTTGTCAGCTACTATCGAGTTCTTGGAAATATCAATTGGGAATTACGCCATTTCGGTCAAGCTTCTGCGGCATACCAAGCTGCAGTGAATCTCGCAGAATCATCTTTGGCCAAGCTTAAGGATGGTCCGGAGAGGCTTGCCTTGGTACGTGCGGCGGATGATAGCTATCGTGGTCTTGTACGTGTTCTCTTGGAACAAAAACAGACTGAACAGGCATTGGAACGCTGGGAATGGTACCAGGGCCGCCCGATGCTCCAAGGATTGAGATCGCAAGGTGGCCGGGATAGCAAGTGGAACGATAAATCCGGAAGGGGCGCACCGATATCCTTATCTATGCAGCAAGGAAATCGTTTGATTGTTGCTAGCTTTAAGGATGGCGTCCAAATCTGGACGAACAGAAGCGCTGGCTTGGCGGGCACTTGGATCGAATGGGACCAAAAAGACTTTGAGAGAAGCATTCGCGAATTTGCAGATCGCTGCGCGGACCCGAATTCCGCTTTGAACGCTGTGCGGGAACAAGGTGTCAATTTATATGCCAGGCTGCTACAGCCGGTCGTCGCTGATTTACGTGAGTCTGAGCCGGTAGTGGTTGAAATGGACCGCCTTGCATATAACCTGCCCATGGAAGCTTTGCAGAGCCCAAGTGGCTGGTATTTCGGCGAGAAATTTTCTCTGATCTACTCGCCGGGCAGTCACGCTGAAAGAAATCTTGAACGGCAGCGCAATGCAATTAATCGACGAACGCCCATTTTTGTTTTGGATGCGTCCCGCGCTCCAAATTCGGGATATTTGCCGGGACTCGACACTCAGAGAAAAACTATTGTCGAACTTTTTCCTCGATCTACCATAATCGATTCCACCACCATGACCTGGGGGCAAATGCGGGGAAAGCTCAGTGAAAATGTTGTCTTTCACTATATGGGGCATGGACGCGCTGATGGAAGCGGAACAGCCCTAGCATTCAGCCAGGGACAGTCTTTATCGGCCAAAGATTTTAGTCCCGCTCTCTTTGCAAAAACCCAACTTGTAGTCTTGGCGGCCTGTTCCACGGCGAAAGGAAGAGACAACGGAATTTGGGACTACAACAGTTTAGTGCACGCTTTTCTTGAAGCCGGTGTTCCGCAAATCATTGCCAGCCATTGGAATGTAGACTCCTCAACTACTTCCAGAACTATGGCCAGTTTCTATCAACACGTCAGCGCCGGTGACACTGTTGACCAGGCAATGTTTAAGGCCAAAAAAGAAATTTTGGCCGTTTTGCCACACCCTTATTATTGGGCTGGATTCAGCGTAACGGGAAGAGTAAATTAGGGCGCTCTAGTCCAAAGGTGCCTTTTGGTAGTCGATTTCGAGCATAGAGTTGGTCAGGAGAAGAGACAAAATGAATAGACGCGACATTCTTAAAGGAATCGCGGCATTACCCATGGCAGGCGTACTGGGATGCAAACCAGAAGAGAAGCCCGAACCTAAACCACCTGAATCCGAGATGAGGGTCAGAACAGTACAAATACTTCTGGAAGGCGCTTTTGCAGTTGTACTGCAAAAAGGCACTCCCAATCGCCTTATTGCCTTTATTCCGAGAGCTGAATCGGACGATCTCGTCCACGATTTCTACTTTAACGATCCTGCAAAAGGGAGGCCACAAGTAACAAAAGACCCGGCGGGATATCAATTTGAATTATCGACGAATGGGTTGAGGGATTACCCTGATCCATATATAAACCCAGGGTTCGAGGACTTTTTGGCCAGCACTGAAAAATGGAAGCTCCCGCCGCGGGTAGCGACAATCACCCTGCCGTTTCCAAACAGTATCAACTTCGGTGGAAAACCGCTGGATGTAACCTTTAGTTCGACAAGAACGGGCATGATGCCCACAAATCATATTTTTGAATACTATGTACAGGAACCCGAGAAAGTTAAAATGTCCTGCACCGAATTAGGCGGGCACTGCGAAGCCTCGCCCCACTGTCCTCCTGGAGTTCTCAGGTTTTTCTTTGGCGCCGCCCCGCGTGTACATAATAGTGAAGAGAAACGACGCGCTCACGCAATTAAGTTTTTCAATTTTATCTTGAGCTCTTCCTTTCCCGATTTGGTTGAGAAATACTCTTTGGCGAAAATTGGCCGCGCCGAAGATGAGTCACAGACTCCTGCGAGGCCCCAGCCTACGTCCTTATCCGAAAATTCCAATCGGTTATTGACACCCGCAGTAATTGGAGGCCCCACACAGACGGGACGGCTTTTACGTGTATCGGAGACGGTCGATTGCCAAACAGGAGGAATCATCGTGCGCACAGGCGCAGGGCCAACCAAGTAACGCATTTGATCAAATCTTTTTGGCGGTCTCATGGAATATTTCAAACTGGCGGGGTAATCGTTACAAAACCCTAAGAATTCTCAAATAAAGTTGCCTGTATCCATCAAGCGGGCTGGTGGCGATCGACGCATCGGCCCGCTTTTGCCGAATCCAGCTAAAAACCGCTCTTCTGACCGGGCCGTGCGCCTGCCGAGATGCCGGTCCGCCATCAGAAAAACTTTAAAAACAAAACCCAAAATCTCACAGGGAAAATCCACCTACCGGCGTCTTATGAAACAAGCAACGGTCACACTCATTTAAATGGCATGTCCCGGCAGGCATTGGGGCGAGCAACCCAAATGCCCGGGTAAGCCGTTGCTGTGGCGGCGCGAGTCGAGCGGAACAAGCGCTGTATAAGGAGCGGGGAATGGCTACTGCACACTGTCTGGATTTCCATCAGTTCAATGAAACCTACCTGCACGAGCTTAGGGCGCAGGATGTAACCACCGAAGCACATTTTGTCGCATACTTCAGCAAAATTCTGCATAACAAGCTGCGCCGCCGGCTGATGTGTCCGGAGCATATAAAGGACGTGCAGCAGGAAACTCTGCTCCGGGCATGGGCCGCAGTGCGGGCCGAAGGCGGTATCCGCCAGCCGGAACGGTTCGGCGCTTTTGTGAGTGCAGTCTGTAACAACATCTTGCGGGAATCCTATCGCTCCAGATCACGGATGAAACCGCTGGAAGACCTGCCGAGCGATCCCACTGACAAATCACCCGCGCCCGACGGCATGTTGTTGGCGCAAGAGACCAAAATGCAGGTACAGCGCGTACTGGCAAAGCTTCCATCCAAGGACCGGAAGATTCTGCGGGCTGTTTTCTTTGAGCAACGAGACAAAAATGAAGTATGCATGGAACTCGGCGTGAGCAGGGAATATCTGCGCGTGCTTCTGCATCGCGCCAAACAGCAATTTGTTGCAGAGTACAAGCAACTGGGCGCAACGCCAAAGAAAAAACTCACCTTGATCAGGACGCGCCACAAAGCTTCCGGGGAATTGCAAAGCGTGCGTTCCGCGGCTTCAACTACTTTCCCACATTGCTGCTGACAATTTTGGATGAGCAACCTGCAAGACGGCCGGCGCCTGACAACGCCGGCTTTTTTACGACCGCGTGTAAAGCTGGAGCGATGCCCAATAATAAGGCGAGGCGTGGAACCCGCCTGCGTGAAGGATAGATAATTTGGCGTGATGAAGAGCGTCTGTCGCGCTCTTGCCCTGCGCGAGCTGACCGTAGAAGTCATCCATCAATGCTGGAGTTACGGCATCGTCCTGGTCCCATACGGCCGCAACCACTTGACGCGCTCCCGCCCGCATGAATGCCCACTCCAGGCCAAGAAGGCCTTCCAGCGACTGTAATTGTGTCCCCACTCCCTCGCAGGCAGAGATGGTCACAAGCTCCGCGTTCAGCCGCACTTTATTATCGACAATGTCCCGCGCCAGAAGCTTGAAATTGCCATCTTTGCCGGAAGACAGAATGATCGCCGACTGCAGGGGATCGATGGCGTTGGGAGTGCCATGCGTAGCCAGGTGAATAAACTTGTATAGGCCGGGCGAACTTTTTAAATACGAATCAGGCGTGGCATAGCTTCCGGAGAAGCTGGTTATCTTGGCGGGTGGAAAATGTTTCTGCACACTCGCCATCTCCTCCGGAGCATGGGGCAGTTCTGGAAAATGCGGATCGGCTTGCGCTGGAGCGCCTATCAAAAGCAGATCCTTCGCGGGTTCACGCTTTGGATGAGAAGCGATGAGCAAATCGATTGAACGCGCGTTCTCCAACTCCACATCCTCAATCCAGTAATGGTCGCTTCCCTGCGACGAAATCAATGTCTCAAAGTTGATGCTATAGCTTTTGCTGTCCGCGACTACGATGACATGGGAACCTTTGGGGAGAAGATCACTCGCGGGTTGGACCAGGATTTGATAAAGCTTTTTCGCAGCCGCGCTGTCCGCAAGCGGCGAGTGATCCTTGATTTCTTTTTGGTAGGAATCTATGAGGTAGTCTAAATCGGGCTGCTTTATGCCTAACGGAAAAAGACGCAACTGGGTGGCCGTAACGGTCCATAAATAACACTCGTCCCGGGTTTCGAAATAGGAGAGCAGTACTGATTTGTCGCGGGCGAGATAATGCTGGATCTTCGAGAGCCAGACCTTGGCGTCCTCTGCAACCGGAGTTTTAGAAGTTGGCTTTTCCTCATCCAGCAGCAAAGTGCGGGCACGGCCTGCTTGACCGAGCTGTAGCGCTTCAGCGAACCGCTTTTGAGCAATCAAGAAAGCAACGTATCCATCGTAAATTGGCGTGTTGTCGCGTAGGGCTGTGCGGAGCTCCGGATGCTTCAGGCTCTTAATGCCGGCATCCATCGTGGCGATGCTACGCTGGAACCACTTTTCTGCCTCAGAACTGTTATCTTCTGCCGCATAGTCGGTAGCCAGCCGTGATTGGATCCACCAGATTTGTTTGAAAGCAAACGGACGTGAATGTGCATTCTCGATCTCTACTTGTTGCAGCACCTGGCGAAATTCGGGAATTGCCTTGGCATAATTGCCATGGGTAGCCGCGATATCGGCCTCATTTAATTGCCAGTCCGCTAACCGAACCTCTTTGAGTCCGAGATTGACTATCTGAAAATGGTATTTTTCCGCGATATCAAGCTGGTGCTGATTTAGCTTGAGAGCGCTCAAGTTAAGTAAACACACGACGGTGGTATCTTTATCTCCAAGTTCCAAGGCCATAGCAAGGGCCCGACTGTATGACTGCTCCGCCATGCCCGATTGTCCTGATATTGAATGGGCCCAGCCGATATAGGAAAGAAACTTTGCCCGGTTGCCATCCTTCAACTCAGAAGCTATATTCTCTGCCGCCTCAGAGTATGGAAGGGCCTTGTTGAAATCGCTCAGGTTTAGGTACAGACTTCCCAAATTGCCCAATACCACTTCTTCCAGAGGAGGGGCATGCAACGTGCGAAGGATAGCCAGGCACTCCTTATTCAAATCGATCGCTTCATCGTAACGGAGATCATGAAAAGCTAAATCCGCGAGGGTAGCCAGGGCGTAGGCCTTAAGAAAAGGGTCGGGATTCGAGCTCTGCGCGGTAACCATCTTCAGGTAAGTTTCCGCAATCTTCAATTCGTCCTGGAACTGCGCACAACGGCCACGCGCGTAGTCTAAGGCACCAGGCTCCGCGTGAAAAGCTGCTGCCTGATTAAAACGCTGCTCACTCTCCGGGGATCGGCCCAACTTGCAGAGAGACAATGCTTGAGCGATTCTGCGACGCCACAGCATTTCAGAGGGGATGTTGGAAGGAGGTTCAGAGTCCAGAAGCTCAAGAGCCGCGGCGAACCGTCCCTTGCGGTTGCGGGCTTCCGCGGTCAGGACGCGAAAACGCCAATTTAAATCTTGGTACTTTGCTGAGTCTTTGTAACCTGCTTCCGAGAGAGAAAGAGGCTGGTCGGTATAGCCTTCTTGGAATAGAAGGCGGGCCTCGGCATACCGCTTTTCCAGAGAGGCCCGCCTATCTTGGCAACCTGTGATGCTAACAAAGAATAGGGCAGTAATTGCGATTAGCCTGGGGGGGAAGAACTGCCACCGCCTGCGGTTCCACCGCCAGCAGTGCCGTGACCTGAAGAACACATTTGGACGCGAAACATTGTCAGGGTTCGCGAATGATGATGCACTACCATTTCCGCCAGGCGAATGATTCCGAATTTTGGAATACAAATGATGGATCCAAAACCCAGGATTTCGGACGGACCGCCCTGCGCTTTCCAGTCGAGATTGTTCGCCGGGGAGAACCAATAGCTTCCCCGGTCCTCCGGCCGCTTGGGTTTCTTCCATTCCTCAACCAATTCGGACATGCCGCCGAGGGCATGATATGTCTCTTCCAACTCAGCCAGCTTATCGTGCTTAAGCGGCATCAGTTTGCCTCCCACGAGCCATTCATCGGTTTTACGGATAGAGTGCGCCTTTGCCACCTTTGAATAAGTATTGTGATCGTGGAAAACGTGAGTGGCTAATTTTACATCGACGGGATAGCCGGCGATGCGGAGATTTTCAAAATAGCTGCCGGTGATGTCATAAGTGGCTTCACTGCCACGGGTTGGGGAATGGTAGACGGCCATGCGGGCTACTACGCGATCTGCGGTGAGCATGTCCGCGACGTTCAATCCCTCAACGACCGACCATGCATGAGTGGTATGGAGGCCGTGACAGTCATCAAAACTGCCGCCAACTTCCGAGTAAGCATTCTTAAAAGAAATAAGGCCATCAACATTGTAGGCTGAGGCGCGATTCGATCCATGACCTCCGTGACCGGCAAGGACAACTGCCGCTTGCGGAGCCAGACTATGTTTTTTTGGTCTTTCAAATTCGGCCGAAACTGAATAGGCCGAGGCTTGATACATATGTTGCGAGTGGTGACGCGAACACTTCATTATTTTTCTCCATGTACTTCACCTGACATGAACTACCGGGCATGGGCACACTTCTACACACAAACTCGTCAATACGGGGGTGTTTTTGGAGCCCGAATACGGCGATTGTACTACGGCCAATGAATGGCGAAGAGTTGGTCCAGCTGGCAGAGAGTTAAAGTAGGGAGAAACGTTCAATACTTCATCAAAGGCCCAAATTTAGTTAATCAGTGAACTGTAATTCGAAAACGTCGCGACCTACTTCCTGCTGCGTGCCATCACTCCTGCGCCCAAAAACTGCCATAGCATATTGTCCAGGCCTCAACGCATCCGCCGGCAGAGCTATTGAAGCCGTGGTTCCAACTTGCGTTTCCGGCAGCGCGACTGTATGCAGCACTTTTCCGGAGTTCGACAGGATCTGTACCCGATATGAGATAAATTCGCCGCTTGGCGTATACTCCACGTTCAGGCTCAGGGCGGAGCTTCTGGAAACTTTGATGATATTGGCTCCGCTGGCGCCATGAGCAATCCCCGTTAATACAGAACGTACTTCAACGCGAGGTTCCTTCAGATGAGAGATTTCTGATTTTTGGTGGATAGCAAAGCCACCGAGGGTTAGCAGAAGACCGAACATAGTAATGGTAAGGGGCTGGCGCGCATTCGCTGTCAGGCGACCCATAAAACCGGGAGCGAGCGGGACCTGCAGCTCCTCTGCGTCGATGTGACGCAACTGAGCCACAAACGCAGTTCCCACCTTGACCTGCTCAAAGCAGGCATCGCAAGAGAAAAGGTGCTCCTCATAGGCTTCACGGTCAATGGTGTTAAGTTCACCCAATAGATAGCGCTCCGCCATAAGATCTTTTACGGCTTCATCGTGGTTAATTATTCGTGTATTCATCTTCTTTTCCTGTATCCAATTACTCTTGTCTGCTAATTCATCCCTTTTTTGTAAAGCTCGCCAAACTTGTGAATGGCCCGGTAAAACAGAACGCGAAGATAATCCCGGTCAACGCCAAAATCGCCACAGACCTCATCGTTATCGCGATCTTCAAAAAAACGCGCATAAAGAAGATGACGGTCTCTTTCCGGAAGCGCAGCCAGAATTGCGCGAACGTGCTGCCCGTCTTCCTGCCGTTGCATCAGCTCTTCCAGTCCCGTTTGTTCGTCGGGAACGTCAGTGGTTTCAAGTGAATCATGCTGGTTGCGGAAATCGTCCCGGCGAGTTTCGGAAAGGACGTGCTTGCAAACGGCGTAAACGTAAGCGCCAAATCCCCGGGGATTGTTCACGCTGCCCGACTGCACAGCCATGAGCACGCGACAGAAAGTTTCCTGGCGCACATCTTCAATTGTATGGGCGTCAATGCCGCGAGCACGCAGGGTGATTCTCAGGCGTTCACTAAAGTACGCAACAAAATGTGCTTCGGTGGCTGAATCGCGGGCACCGAGGCGACGTAGATACTGATCATCAAAAGTGTAGAAGTCCACTGGCGGTCTTTCATCCCAGTATACTTCAGCCTTTGCTGCTGATTGGCGTTTTCTGGAGCGTGCGGGCGCGGCGAAGGAGAGTTGGCGCAGGACAGCGCCAGTTTCCTTCTTCTTGCCGGTCCAGGATGGTAAAGACGCGCTTTTCACTTTAAAAATCTCTAATATCTCGTTTTGCGATCAAAGCCTGCGAAATGGCAGGTCGGATCCAAAATACAAGCCTGGCTGCTGGTCACCTATGGCCAAAGCCGATAACGCAGTCACCGTGGCCAGGATGCCATCTTCATCAAAATATTCGTCCGGATGCAGGGCGGAACTGTTGTCCGCGGCATGAAACGAGGCAAGGCGGGCTGATCCTGGCCATGAACCGTTCTGCCGCTGCAAGCGACGAAGACACGCAGCCAGCGGCCATGCACTTTGCAGCTGCAACCGCATCCGGCAGCGCAGAAGCAGCGCCTGTTCCCATGCTCCTTCAGCCTCTTGCTGCTCCACCCATTGGCGGACTGCATTTACCACGAACCAGGGAGCCATGCACGGCTCCCAATCCATGAGGATAGACGATACAAAAAACAAGGAAGAAAGGCGGCCGCTGCTATTTCTAACGTCAGTGCGGAGGTGCGCGGCAAGAAACTCGGAAGAAATGGCGTCAATAGCACAAAGCGCCCTGACGCAGATGGCAGTCACGTCTGTAGCGCTTGCGCTGGAAATAGTGTTATTTTCGGCGGTCTCAGGATATAGGGCAAATCCGCCGTCAGCCCGACGGCAGCGCTGAATCAGTCCCAAGGCTTCCTGCGGCACCGGACGCGAGTGTTGGCGCAGCGCGGTAACGGCCCACGCAGTGGAATCGGCGTCATCGGGCGAACCAGATCCGCCGAAAGACCAGCCGCCGTGCAGAGTACGGGCGTCCGTGAGCCAATCAAGTGACTCTTCAATCTGCTGGCGTTGGGTAAAGCTCAAGTTATGCGGAGGAATTTCTCCCAATCGGGCAAGGACATATGCGGTGACCCAGGAAGCAGACTCACGGGTAAATGGGCTGCCAAGGCTCCATGCGCCCTGGTGACGATGGGAGAACAAGAACTCCACGCCGGAAGCTACGGCCTCTGCGCTCACCCCGGACGACCGAGAGCGAACTGCGTCCAGCTCCTTCGCGGAGTGCTGGCCTTGAGGCCGACTCAACTGGCGATCAAACTCAGACTGTTGATCCGTCACGCTCGCTCCAATGGGGGAACCGCGGCTCAACGCCTACAACTTGCCGCCTTATAAATGATTAGTGATAAATGGAGGCTTAGCGTTTCATCAAGGGCGGTTAAAGAAGAAGCAATATGCTAAGTCTTTTGTTTTCAGTTATGGCATGAATTGTCCATGCATATGGACCACCGCCTTTTAGCGCCACAAATGACGGGCGGCAGAATCGATCCGCCTGATCCGTTCCCTGGGGAATCCATTGCTTATGGTGTCGCGGCATCTTGAAGTTCCACTTAGGTCTATCTCAGCCCTACGCTTTGCGTATTGTAAAAGGTTGCACTCAAGCTGTATTGGTTATGTCGTCTGGAGGACAGACGCGTTAGATGGAAAAGCAGACCATTATGTGCATGCCTATACAAAATCTGAACGCCGGACCAGCATGGAAACTTCTTAAAGAGATTTTGCACAATAGCAGCCTCGGATTTGTTACTCGGAGCACAATCAATAACAGGGCGAGCGAGGAGGCATTGAAGACCTGGGGAATGATTCGACCTGCAGATGTGGGATACAAGATCACGCCTGCTGGACGCGAGCTATTAAAGCTGAAAAAGAAATCAGGCGGTTAGATTTCTTTGTAGCGTAAGCAAAGACGTGGCGGGCAAATGCCTAATTTAATGTGTCCGGTATTTAGGGGTTCCCATAGAGGCCTGTGCAGCTAAATGGACAGCATCAATCAGTGCGTGAGGTGAATTCTCAACATTGACGCACTTTCCTTGCGCTCCGCCGTCATACGCTGTTATGCAGAGCACAGGCATAAGCTTTCTCTGCTTACGGACCGCATAGATCAATTTATCCTGTTCGCTTGCCGGAACAGAGTGACAGACGAGAACCAAATCTACGGTATCGGAAGGAATTAAACTGAGTGCATCGCGTAGAGAATATGCCTCTTCCACAATGTACCCAGCATTGCGCAGAACCATAGACCGGACTTCCATTAGAGTCCTGTTATATCCGACCGAAAGTATGTGAGGGGGGATCACAGCTTTCCCATTTTGGTCCGGATCAATGCTGAAATCTGTCCGGAGCAGCACATTAAATAAACTTTTATCTGGCGACTGCTCTGCTTCTCATAAAACTTCAGCCGGACATCCTCTCCGTGGATGATCTGGCAGTATTCGCAAGCCGCACTTCTATTCCTGACGATCAAGAATGTCGAGCTTGCCACGTATATGCAATCAGGTTGAATCGTTTGCAGAATTTAAGGTCTGCTCTGTATGTTCGGCAGCGCACAATCGAGCCTTAGTTATGTTCGGCGTGAAACATAACTGTGCTATCATTTTTGTAGCTTTTGCTGCCCGGTCCGCCTGCCCTAGTCACGAGGCTACTCCAGACCCACTCAGCCGCTGAAGCCCGGAAGGGAGTTCTCGGGCCATGTTCGGACAGGCAAAGCCTCGTATTCTTTGCGTTTCACATTCCTCTTTGCGAATAAAGGCGATGCGTGAACTCTTTCCGCAGAGGGTCTATCAAGTGTTTGCAGCTTCTACTCCGGAGCAAGCCGTGGCAGTATGTGTGAGCAACCATCTGGCCGCCGTAGTGCTGGACTCAGAGTTCGTGTCAGAGAGTGGCTGGTCAGCCGCGCAATCATTAAGAATTGTAAACGCTCAACTTCCGATTCTGCTTCTGGACAAAAGCCACACCGGAAACCTTCCTCCCGGTGTGGATGCAGTGGCTACATCGTATGCCGCTGTGTTGGATACCCTGCAAATGCTCCTGGCGGAACACCGGAAATAGACGGCATTAGCAAGAGGAAAGAACCCGCTCAAGCGCGTAAGGGATTTAACCAAGATTCATTCCGTACTTTCCCGTTGTACAATCCGCCAGAACTTTCGTGATATCCTCATGCCCCGAAAATCGCCCAAGCCGCGATTCGAGCACATCCCTGTCAAGAAGAGGCCCGGGATGGTGACTTCGTCCTGCGTTGTATGTAAGGAATTTATTGCGGCCAGCAATAAGCTCAAAGTGCTGCGTATTGCGGAGAAGGCGCATAAGTGCCAACGCCTTTGATGACTAATTCAGGAACGTTTGCAGGCCGTTTGCCTCTAAAGATTGAAAATGCAAGTCGCATTATTTTGATGAGAGCTTTTCTATCTTATGACGAACAAACTGAATAACAGCGAGATATCAGACGTTCGTGGTCACACCGCTTTTGTCCAAAAATAGCGGACGCTGAGGATGAATATGGCTAACCTACTCCCACCATGCTGGCCGTGGACTGTTTATGCCATTGCCGTTGCAACTCCCACAGGGTCATATCCGGATGGGCTCGCAATTTGATTGCGTAGCCATCTGTTACATTTCTGGTGTCACTCGACTGACCGGACTGTAACGCCTCTGCCTCACTCGTTCCATCTGTCCGTAACGCAAGTGCTGCTTGCGGATATTCCTCACAAACTCCCAATTGAACTTTCACCAACTCCCACAAACTGACTTCCCAGGGTCATAGGCCAGCAGTATTCTGCACTGTAAATCGGCGGAAAAAGCTTGTGCATCAGCGTTTTTGATCGGAGAGATACTTGCCGGCACCAGAGAGTCCCCAAGATCTACCTTGGAACCGCTTTAGTTTTCCAGATCAGAAAAATGTTTCAATCCGGCCTGCTGACCTGATTGTTTAGGTTTCTGCGTTGGTACAGGACGCGAGTAGTGGCGTATTACCACGTCATCGCCAATCTGCTTTTCAGATTGCTCCGCCACCAAGTGTGCTTGCCGCATGCCCGGTGAAGATTTGGCTGCTGTTCCCGCAGGTTGCGTTTGTGTCGGCTGTCCCGGTTGCGGCTTGGCCTGCGGTGTTGCGGCAGTGATTTGCGCCGGCTGCGCTTTCGCAGGAGCGGCAGGTAAAGTCACGCCACCGGTCGTCA
>DATBVH010000523.1:0-10010 GCA_036515395.1 Candidatus Angelobacter sp. | reverse complement strand
GATATCGCCAAGGATCGCCGTGAACGCAATCAAGACCTGAAAAAAGGCGATACCGCCGACGCGGCTAAAGAGCAGAAAGACATCAACCATGACAAACGCGATTTGAACCGCGATCGGCGTGATTTGCGGGCCGATAACCGCGATATTTCTAAGGACAAAAAGGACCTGCACGCGGACCGCAAAGATGCTCGCAAGGACAAGAAAGACATCCGCCATGATCGGCGCGATATCCATCGGGACAGAAAGGGTAAGTAGTTAGCTTCTTCATAGCAGAAAGAGCCTCGGAAATCCGGGGCTCTTTTTGTTTTGCAACGACGGCGGTTTAGGTTCCGTTCTGCTTGGATTAAACTCCACTGACGTCTAATCTCCCGCTACCCGTAATATCTGACTTGTCTCTTGAGTGGATCTATTCCTGTAGAGCTGACAAACTGCACTCGCGCGAGCCATTGTCATTCCAGGTGCTGCCATCGGCAAAGGTAACTTTGAAAAGGGAAGCATCGAGTACAGGAAACAGGAACTCAAGTGTATCTGCGGAGGGGAATGCCGCCACTCTGGTTGTGCCTGCTGCGATGCGCTCATTGCGCAACAGCGGAAACGGGAAAATATGCAGCTTGCCGAAAACGTCTACGAACGATATGTCAAACTCATAAGATTTGATGTCCCGCGACGTGGTGTTTCGGAACGAAATGAACATGCTCTGCTCAATGTTGCGGACTTCAGTGATCTGCACGGGACAACTCGATTCTTGAGCGAAGCAGATTCCACCCAGCATGATAACAATCGAAAAACAGAGCGAATTTAACCTCATATCAGAAACTCGTAATATTCAGCGTTGTTGTTGTGCCCGTTGACACCGTGGCGCTCCGGGTCTGAGTTGTGTGGCCTGTCTTGCTTATTGTGACGGTATAGCTGCCCACGGGTATCCAACTGCTGGAATACGAGCCGGTGGAACTGCTGGTTACGGTTTTGTTCGTCGCCACAACGCCGCCTTTGAAATTTATCGTTGCCCCACTGACGGCTGCGCCGCTGGCGTCCTTGATCGTACCGCTAATTACTCCTGAAGTTGCGATCGCGAAATTAAGCGTTGTGCTTGTGCCGCCGCTGACGCTTGCACTTTTGCTCTGGCTGAGCCAGCCGCTCTTAGAGGTCGTCACTGTGTACGTCCCTGTTGGTAGGCTAGTAAGAGTATAGAGCCCGGTACTACTTGAGACGGCAGATACCGTACCGGCAGTTACTGTCACGCCCGACACTGCGGAGCCATTGGAAGCACTAGTCACCGTTCCGGAAATTGATCCCGTTGCTGGGGGAGGCGGCGTGGGACTCGGAGTCGCAGTTGGCGCCGGACTGGGACTGGGAGTGGGAGTGGGAGTCGGTGTTGGCGTCGGGCTGGGACTGGGAGTAGGAGTAGGAGTCGGAGTGGGTGTTGGAGTTGCAGTTGGCGTTGGGCTGGGGCTTGGAGATGCACCGGCAGTCAACGCAAAATTGACGGTGGCGTTTTGTCCTGCCGTGAGTGTCACGTCTTGGGAAATGGTCGTGTACCCCGCAGCGGAAGCTGAAACAGATTGCGTGCCGGCGGGAACGTTGGCAAGCGTGTATACCCCTGACGCATCTGTGCTCGCGTTGACACCAGCAGATGCTACGCCAGCGCCGCTGATCGGTACTCCGCTTGCCGCGTCGGTAACTGTGCCCGTCACTGTTCCATAGCCAGTCGGAGTCGGGCTTGGTGTGGGGGTGGGAGTTGCAGTCGGACTGGGGGCTGGTGTGGGCGTGGGAGTAGGGCTCGCTACTGGTGTCGGTGTCGGCGCAGGACTCGCGGTGGTCGTAAGAAAGAATTGAGCACTATTGGTAAGACCTGGGCCAACAGGAACATTCTTGACCATCTGCGGGAAGCCAGAAGCTGAAACTGCGACCGTCTGCAAACCAGCAGGAACGTTCGTCAAGGTGAACTTGCCATTGCTGTCCGTTGTTGTGGATCCACCTGCATATGAAACTTTTGCACCGGAGACAGCACTACAGGACGGGTTTTTCACCCGGCCGGTAATCGAGCCGGTGCCACTGGTAGATGCCGTGTGCCAGGGAACAGTGAATGCATTCGCCGCATCCGTCATGTAAGTTTTCAGCGTGGTTGAATATGTACTTACCTGGATGGTGTTTTGCGAGGGGCTGAACTTCAGAATTCGTAAATAGCCATTCCCGCCATTAGCCATGGCCTGATAATCCGCCATGATTTCATTGACTGTATTGCCGTAGGTGCCTGCCTGAGTTTCATGTCCGGCCGACATTTGTCCTGCCGCTTTGACGATATGGCCGCTTAAGACCATGCTGACATTCGGGTATTTGCTGATCAGATTCGTCCACATCTCCTCGCCATCGTTGTCTTTGCCCATGTTGTAGTACTCGGCATCGTAGTTTTCACATGGAGCAACACGAAAATTGTCGTAATACCCGTAACCATGCATGGCAAGAATGACTTCGGCATCCGGGTTGGCCCGGATAATGCCGTCGGCCCATTGCAGAGCAGAGGAGCGCGGATAAAATTCCAGCAACAAAATGAGATAGCGCTTCCCATTGATGGTCACCGAGCCATAGAAATTCTCATTGCTGCCGGCAGGATAACTGCCCAGCCATCCGCTGTATGAGTTGGCGTAACGTGAAGGCCCAAAATAGTGATTGAAGTTGGTGGCAGAGGCAGTGCGATTCGGCGGATCGTCCTTATCGTAATCATGGTTCCCAATGGCCATGAAATAAGGAACTTTTCCCTCAAGTTTACTGACGGAGTTGCTCGCAGCCTGCCACTGGGAAGCTACACCGCCGCCGTTCACGATATCTCCCACGCCGATCACAACTTTGATATTCAGAGCCGAGATGTTATTGACGATCCATTGCGTCTGGGAATCGAAGGTCTGGGGATAGCTCTGGGCGTAATACTGCGTGTCCGGCAGGACGATAATTGAAAAATCAGGAGCTGTGGTCTGGCCGCGGCACGGCATGTTCAACAAGAGGAGTAGCCCAATTCCCAAAAAGAATCGGGCTGGACCAGATAGACGAAGGAGAAAATTGCGAAACCCCTGGGCGCGGTACATCTGAGCAACAGCCAATTAAGGTCAGTATATCGCTGCCACGAACGTCATAATACGCCAGCAAATAAAACGCAGATTCTTCATTGATGATGGCTGCTGCGGTTGCGAATTGTTCCCCATGTTCTCAGGGAGGCGTTTTACTTTTTATGGCACCTTCACGCTCAATGAATTCTTGAACACCACTCCTGTTGAATCCCATGCCTGCACCACTACTGAGTGCGTTCCCGTGGCGAGTGCGACGGAAGTATCCAGCGAACTGGCATTCACGGTGAATTTGGCAATATTATCAACGTAAATTCGCATGGCCGTAACCGGATGCGTGGACTTGGCGGCGGCCACAAAATGCACTGGCGATGCCACGGTGCTTCCTGCGCCGGGCGAGCAGACCGTAACGCCAGTAGCCGTGGCTGCACAGCCAGAAGGCGGTGGAGGCGGAGGGGCAGATCCAAACAAATCACTCATATCGGCTGAGCTGCCGCCGTTCCCAGGATAGCTGTGTACGCCAAGGGCATCGAGCGTGGTGCGCAGCACGTTCTGGTGCTGATAAAACGCCGTGGACTTGAATCCCTTTCGGACTCCCGGGCCGACAGCAAGCGCGACTACATGCCCGCCGCCGTGTGCCGTGTCCGTGTTGAAGCCTTCGTCAAAAACCAGGATCAGAATGCCATCCTGCTGGAATGCCGGACTGTTGAGTAGTGGCGCGATATTGTTCTGGAGCCACGCGTCCGCAGTGGCAAGTTTGACTGCATTGGTGCAGCCGGTAGGCGCTGTAGGACAATCATGCGCATTGTGGTTCTGGTTCGGGACCACAAAAGAATAGTTTGGCAGCTGATTGTTGTTGAGGTCGGCGGTGAACTGGGTGAACGGCACAAGGTTCAGCCGCTGCACGCTGCTGTCTGCCACGTCAGTGAAGTAAGAGAGCGGATTATGGTGGCGTATGTAGGGATATTGATCGCCGCCAATGTAACCCACTGAAGGCAAGCTCTCCGCATAGCTCTTCCAGGTTTTTCCGGCAGCCAGCAGGTGCCGCACAATGTTGTCGACATTTACGGTTGTGTTCAGCGAGTCATTGCTGGTAACCAGCTGCCCTGCGGTCAGCATGAAGTAATTGCCGATGGAAGGATGCACATTGGCGTAATACTGCGTGACCAGCGCATTTTGTGATGCCAGGCTGTTCAGGTAAGGCATGGATGAGCTGCCGATAACAGCCGAATAACTCTCGTTTTCCTCCAGCACTACAACAATGTGGTTCGAATTTGGGATCTGCGCACTCAGCAGCGCGGGCACAAATAAAGCAACGAGCAACAGAACTAGTTTCTTCAAACGGGACTCCCGAGGGTTTGATTTTCTAAATCGACGAAAGCGGCGAGTACTGCTTTGCCGATGGAACCGGCGAGTACAACTATTGCTAAAGTATAAGCTCTGAAATGGGGCAGGGTGGCGCGAGCCGATCAGGAACCAAAGCATCTTAATCCGTGCGCATCAGTAAACTGCTGTGAAAGCTACGCTGCGTTTACTTAACCCGCTTAACTCTTGAAAGAAAATAAGAGAGGGCACTGGAACAGGTCCGCCAGTTCTTTGGCGCGATCCTTGATTTGCTTGCGCGTGCGCTGATCAACCCGCGCAAAGAGTTCAACTTCGATTTCAACAATTTTTGGGGAAATTTTATAACTCCAAACCCCGGCAATTTCTCCGTTGATCAGCACAACCGGTGAAATCCAGCCTTGATTGCGGTAAACACGCTTATAGAATTTGGCGTTCAAGAAATGCTCTTTGAGCCTGTGTGCCAGCAGGTAGACATCGAAATAGGGAAGCAGATGGACGGAATCCAAGCCGGAGGAGTCGGCCTGAAGTGTCTTGATATCTTCATGCAAAATCAGCAGGCCGTTGTAGTCCGCTATCTCCGCATCCAGCAGCGGGCGCAGGGCCCGAACCTCTGCCATGGAGATGAGGGACCAGTGAGCGAAATCGTGAAGCGTTGCGGGGCCGTATGCGCGCAGGTATTTGCGGAACAATTCTTTTTGCGCGGTCTGCTCGTCAATGGGGCGTAGTTTCGGCAGCCAGTGCTCGGTGCGGATAAATGTTGCCTGGTTGCCTTCTCCTGGGCCGTAGCAGACCAGGCCCTCGATCACGGGCAGCCGCACAATGCTCCACACCTTGTCCATCCACACGCGCAGTCTCTTGCTGACTTTAGGGCGCACGGCAGCAGTAATCGCGGCGCGTGGCGCGGGACCTGCTTTGAGTTCTTCCAGAATCAAGGCGCTCAGCGCATTAGCTTCCTCCCGCGTGATCTTGCACCTTGCCATGATTGAGAGCACGGCTTTTGCGCGCGCGCTCTTGTGAGCCGCGATGTAGAGCGCGAACTCATCCGCCGGGACAAGATGCAGCGTCTGGCGCATCAATGAGGTCTTTACCAGCGAGCGCGTCTTCCACAACGCATCATTGACCATCGTTGGTGTGATGGCGTGGTTGCGTGCCCAAAGTTGAAGCTGCGCCGCGGACATGATTTGCGCCTGCACACCGCAGACGTCGCGGCAGATGGTGACCAGGTCTTTGCCGGAAGCATCGAGCAGATGATGGCGGCGCAGACGAAATGCGTGAATCTGTTCAGAAGAGAAGGGAATTTCTTCAGAAGTTTTCGTTGAGCTGTGAGCTTTTTTCATCGACAGGGAGATTCAATACGCGGATCAGAGTAGCTGAACCTTTTTCGTAAACACTATAGCTAGTGTTTTTAAATTTGGAATCCACAATCCCCGTACTCGGCTTACGCGAATGCAGTTTTCCACACATGACCTAAAAAAAAGCCCTTGACATACAACTGCTTAGGCGTAGGATGTGGTCTAAAGTGGTTGAAAATGGTAAGAGCTAGATCGGTTCAAGGGGTAAGTGGTCAAAAGTAGCCAAAGGGAAAATGAAGCTGAAAACCCCCCAAATTACCGTGACCGAGCCAGAAATAAAGCTAGAACTTACCGTTTTTGCCTCCTTATTACCGGTTGTAACCGGAATAGCAGCTAGAAAGAACAATGTTTCGCGGCAACCATCCAACTCGGGTCGACGAGAAGGGACGTTTAAAGGTCCCCGCGGAATTCAAGCGCCTGATCGACGAGAAGTACGGCACGCAATTTTACATCACATCGCTCGATGGGAAGGTTGCTCAAGTGTATCCCTTCGAGGAGTGGCAGCGGATCGAGGAGAAGCTGGCGAAGCTCTCCAATTTCAATCCGACGAAGAAAAAATTTTTGAATCGCACCAACTATTACGGTCAGCTGGTGGAAATCGATGGGCAGGGCCGGGTGCTGATACCGGCATTGCTGCGCGACACAGCCGATATCAGGGGCGAAGTGGCCGTTGTCGGCAATTTGACGTACCTCGAAGTACAGAGCATCGAGGCTTACAAGAAGGACATAGAAGAGAACCCGTTCACGCAGGACGATGAGAAAACTCTCGACGAACTGGGCATCTAGTGGCGGACGAGTTTGGGCAAGACGAAGCCCCCAAGGGGGCGCATGGCAGTGGGGAAGTTGGCCATGTTTCAGTTCTTTTAAAAGAAGCGATCGACTTTTTAGCAATCCGGCGCGGCGGGACCTATATCGACGCGACCCTGGGGTTGGGCGGGCACAGTTTAGAAATCGCAAAGCGCCTCGGCCCACAGGGTCATTTGATTGGCTTCGATAAAGACACCCACGCGATCGAACTGGCGCAGCAGAGGCTTTCTGGGGTCGGAGGTGATAACCGTCCAAAGATCTCCCTGCTGCACAGCTCTTACGCCGAGCTCCCCCAGCATGTTCCGCCGGCCACAGCCGACGGACTGCTGGCGGACCTGGGCGTAAGTTCACTGCAGTTCGGTGACGCAGCGCGCGGATTTAGTTTTCAGGCGGAAGGGCCGCTCGACATGCGAATGGACCCGCATGGTGAGCGCACCGCCGATCAAGTGGTAAATCGCATGCGCGAAGAAGACCTCGCAAATGTGATTTACGAATTCGGTGAGAAAAGGAGGTCGCGGAGAATCGCCAGAGCCATTGTCCGGGCGCGGCCGATAAGAAGTACCGCTCATCTGGCACAAGTCATATCGGCTGCGCTCCGGTCAATGAATACCGGGGCTCATCAAAGGATTCATCCCGCGACTACAACTTTCCAGGCAATCCGAATCTTCGTAAACCGCGAACTAGAGGACTTGCAGGCGCTGATGGACGCGGCGCCTGACGTCCTGAAAAAGGGAGGCAGGCTGGTGGTGATCAGCTTTCACTCCCTGGAAGACCGCATCGTGAAAGACGCTTTGCGGGACGGCGCCAAAGCCGGCATCTTTGAGGTTTTGACAAAGAAGCCTCTGACGGCGACACAAGAAGAGATCGATCGCAATCCAAGATCACGCAGCGCAAAGATGCGGGTCGCGGAAAGAGTTTAAGGAAAGGCGTTAGAGATCCCTCGCAGAGGACGCTCGGGATTTCGGCTCGCGGCTCAGACGCCGCGAAAACGCCTCAAGTTTGGCTTCGGCTGGCCGTGGTAGGCAGGCGAAGCAAAAAGGTTTCCGGGGAGGTGCTGCCTTCCTTTTGTACTTGGGCGAATTACTTCCTCTTAACGGCGCCGCCCCGGAATAAAAGATCCCTCGAGAAAAGCAGAGGACAAAGCGATGTTTCAAGGAACAACGATTGAAGAGCTGATCAACAGTGTGGTGCGTGCGGAAGATCACGCCCGCGAACAGGAAAAGATGCAGGCTTCGGCGCTAGAGCACCAATATCCACTGCGCCGCTTTGAATGGCACCAGGAAATGGTTGAGGTAGCGTAAATGGCCGCGACGGCAATGCAGATTACAGGAATGATCACGCCGGTAGACGCGCGCGCAGCGGTGCGCCGCAGCGTCGCCGGGATCACGCCGGAATTTTACTTTCAGAAAGCAATCGACAACTCCCGGCTGGTCAAGGTGAGCGATCCGCAGCGCCGGCGCGAGATCAGAATATTTTCAGCCGCCGTGGCCGCGCTGTTCATGGTCATGATGTTTTATGCGTGGCAGCACTTCAGCTCCATTGAATACGGCTATCGCATTGAAGCGCAGAAGGCCGAGCGTGAGCGCCTGGTGGAAGTGAATCGCACGCTCACGCTGGAAGCCGCTTCACTGCGCGATCCGGGCAGAATCGATGCGCTGGCCCGCAAGATGGGCCTTGAATCAACGCAGCCGGGACAGGTGATCCGCTTGAATACGGACGATGCGGGCGGCCCGATCATGGCGCAGGCATCGCCGGTGGCGGTCATCGCCGCGGCGCAATAAGTTTGGTGGGTGGACCTTGCTCCGGAATCTCCGGTGCTTGATGGCGACTCCGGAAAACCTGCCGGGGTTGCCGTCCGTTTTTGGTCGCTACGCTCCAAACCGCTTATGAGAATCGTCCAGCTTGAGATTTGTCAGCGCTTGTTGCGGCGGACTCGTCCTTGTTTGTGTCGCTGCGCTCCAAACCGCTCGAAGATCATCGCCGAGCCGATTTTTTTTCTGCACCTGAAACAGGCAGCTCGCCGCGCAAGTCGGGCTCGCTGCTGAAAAGACTTATTTGGATCACAGAAGACTGTAAGTTTTCGGGGAAAATGGCCCAGTCCAATCAAATCGGCAACAAGCGGTTGTACATCCTTCTCGGCTTCCTTCTATTCTGGTTTCTTGTAATTTGCGGCCGGCTGGTCTGGCTACAGATCATCAACTACGGCGATTACACACAGCGCGCGGCCAAGCAGCAGCAGCGCAGCATTGAGGTTTCTCCGGTACGCGGCAATATTTATGATCGCCGCGGCAATGAACTGGCGATGACCGTCAACGTGGATTCTGTTTTTGCTGTGCCGTCTGAAGTTCCGGATGTCCACTCCACGGCACAGGTCCTGGGGCGCGTTCTCAAGGCCGATTCAACTGAGATTGAGGGCCGCATGCGTGCGTCGCACGCATTTGCCTGGATTGCTCGCAAGATTGATAACTCCACCAGCGCCCGCGTCCGAGCACTCAACCTGAAGGGCATTTATTTCCAAAAAGAATCCAAACGCTTTTATCCCAAAGGTGAACTTGCTGCGCAGGTGCTGGGCTATGTGGGGCTGGATGACGATGGTCTGGGCGGAGTGGAACGAGAATTTCAATCCAAGCTCACAGGCAAGCCAGGAAAGATGCTAATTACCATGGACAATAAGCGCCGCTGGCTGGGCCGTGTGGAGAAGCAGCCTGATCCGGGCGAGAACGTGGTGCTCACCATCGATGAAAAAATTCAGTACATCGTGGAGCGCGAGTTGGCCCGTGCCATTGACGACACGCACGCGGAAGCGGGCACCGTCATCGTACAGAACCCGCATACCGGTGAAGTACTGGCGCTGGCCAACTGGCCCACGTTTAATCCGAACGTCTTTAACAAGGTGAATCCGCAGGCGCTGAAGAACCGCTCGGTGAGCGATGTTTACGAGCCAGGATCGACATTCAAGATCGTTACTCTGGCTGCTGCGCTGGACGAGAAAATTACGAATCCAGACGAAGTAGTCGATTGCCAGATGGGCTCAATCGTGTTGAGCGGCCTGCGCATACACGATCACCACCCTTATGCCGGGCTAACGGTTTCACAGATTTTGGAGCACTCGAGCGATGTGGGCGCCATCAAGATTGCTCTGCGGCTGGGGGAAGAACGGTTTGACCGTTACATACGTGCATTTGGATTTGGTGCGCAGAGTCGCATTGAATTGCCGGGCGAGACGCGGGGCATTACGAAGCCGGTGAGCCGCTGGTCGAAGGTGAGCATTGGCGCGATTTCCATGGGGCAGGAGATTGGCGTTTCGCCGGTTCAGCTGGCGGCGATGGTTTCAACCATCGCGAACGACGGGCTTTATGTTGCCCCGCGCATTGTTGCCGGAACCACTGCGCCACGCAGCACGCCGCAGTTGATTGCATTTCATCCGCCGATGGGACGGCGCGTG
>DATBVH010000522.1:0-5648 GCA_036515395.1 Candidatus Angelobacter sp. | reverse complement strand
AGGTATTTTCTGATGAGGACTCTAAAGATGAAATCCTGTTACCACCGGAAGCCATTGACAAGATAGTCTCCATTCTTGAAGACAAAAGTCTCGGGAAAACGGATCTCGATGTTAAGGGCGTTGCTTTCGAAGAATTTCTGTCCGCAACATATCGCGGCGGTGGTCTCGGTCAATACTTCACTCCTCGTGAAGTTGTGAATTTCATGGTTGATCTTGTCAATCCGCAGATTGGAGACAAGACGATTGACCCATCATGCGGTTCGGGTGGATTTTTGATTCGCGTGTATGACGTGGTGAGAGATAAAATCCTGACCTCGGATTTATCCCCCCGTGAAAAGAAGAATAGCGAAAAAGAATTGGCTACTACATCGTTAGCCGGTATTGATTGGGAAGCCCGTGCCGCTCGCACTTGCAAAATGAACATGATCATTCACGGGGATGGGCACGCCGGAGTGTATCAGGGCAACGCTCTGGATATCGACGAAATCACGGAGAAGGTCGAAAGACGGCAGAAGTTTTGCCCCGAAGCCCCCGCGATAGAGGAAAACTCATTTGATATTGTCCTCACAAATCCGCCGTTTGGGGCGAGAGACGATCAAGGGCGCATTCTGAAAAATTATGAGCTTGGCGGCAATAGCCAGAAGCGCGAGGTGCTGTTGATTGAGCGCTGCATTCGTCTTTTGCGACCCGGTGGACGGATGGCCATCGTGCTTCCAGAAGGCATTTTGTCCAATAAGGGCGATAAACGAGTCAGAGACTATATCCGGCAACATTGCGTCATTAAAGCTGTCATTCGGCTTTCGCAAGACGCGTTCAAAATGAGCGAAGGCGCTGCTTGCACAAGCATCCTTTATGCCATAAAAAAGGACCCGAACCAGCCAACACTCTCGCAGCAGGGAAACATTTTTCTTTCAAGAGCTGAGTACATTGGCATCAGCCCATCTGGAAATCCCATTGACCAAAATGATTTGCCTGCAATACGAGAACAGTTCCAGCGGTTTGAGCGCGGGGAGTGGGATGGAATTGAAATGCGCCCGAGCCGGGAACATCGGATGGAGATAATTCGCGGGGAACCGAAGCAAACTGGAGATTGGCTTGAGCCGGAAGCGAATCGCACCAGTCTTCTTTATGATCGCCTCAGCTACGTGATCCGACAACCCAAGATCGTAAACCGGTTTAGCTACACGTACAACCACCCGAAATATTACCGGCTCATGAATCAGTTGGATGAGATGCCCGTGGAAGTCGTAAGTTTTGAATCCCTATGCGAAGAAGGCTTTCCCCGACGCGGTAAGACCCCCAGCGAACAATCATCTGAAGGAATACCGATACTTAAGGTGCGAAACATTACTGGGGGCGGCATCTCTTTGGAAACCGATTACGCGCCCGATACAGAAGCCATTCGCGATGCGTGTCGAAGAGGAATAGTTTGCAAGGGTGATGTGCTCATTACATGCACCGGCGAGGGAACGATTGGGCGCGTTGATCCGTATCTTTATGACGACACAGCAATCGCGGATGGTCATATCGCTATCTGTCGTCTCAAGAGCGGAATCAATCGCAAGTACGTCGAGGAATTTCTTAAGAGCGAATTGGGCCAACTGCAAATGCTACGCCAAGTGATTGGGTCTACCGGGCAAACAGAGCTTTTAATCGGCGATGTTGGAGCACTCAGGATTCCGATCCCCCCCGAAGATGTGCAATCCGTGATCGTGAGTGAAATGGAGCACGCTCGTGTACGAAGCCGGGAATATGTCAACGGCGCAAAATATTTCAGGGAGAGGGGATCAACCGTCATAGCAGCAGCCCGAAGCCGGATGATAAGTAGACTTTACGGGGAATCTGACTATACCCTTGCGGGTGCTGACAGCCAGCAACTGTCGTTGCCGAATGGCGATGATCTAGTGAGCCGGTTCCGAGCGCACGCTGATCGATGGAGGCGGCAGACGCAGCACATGTCTTCTCTTACCAAAATGGTCTCACATCCGTCATATCAGGCAATTATAGAAATGGGGGATCGCGCCGTACCTCTTCTACTAGAAGAGCTAAGGGACAGGCCAGACCATTGGCTGGTAGCTCTCAATAAGATTACAGGGCAAGACCCAGCAGAGCCGAAGAGCACATTCAGCGAAGCAGTTGAATCGTGGCTTTCATGGGGTCGCCAAAGGGGGTATTTGCAGTAAATGTTAGAGCGCGACCATGAACTGGAAGAAGTCTGTCCCCACCTGAAAGAAACCCCGTACAAGATTACAAGTCCAAAAGACCCACGTTACAATTGTGTTGCCTATGCGGTAGGCGACCTGAAAAACTTTTGGTATGACGTAAGCATCAAGGGCTACTATTGGCCACCGGGTGTTCCGAGCGCGGATACGCTGGAGGGCTGGATCAAGGTGTTTGAAATTCACGGTTATAAAGAGACATTGGATTCAAGTCTCGAGCCCGAATACGAGAAAATCGCGATCTATGCCAGCGAAACATCACCCGAACATGTCGCCAGACAAAAAGCCTCTGGTGCATGGACGAGTAAAATGGGGAAGGATATTGATATCGAGCATCCTTCGTTGGGCTGCCTTGAAGGCGATCTATACGGTAAAGTTGTGAAGATTATGAAACGCAAATGCCAAGGCGGGAAACGAGTACTCGAATGAAGCCATTGCCAGCGCCCGACGTTCCTGGAAAAACCGAATCTGAGCGGTTCAGCAATGCCTTGCGGCAAGCCTTCACCGTGTCAAAAGACGATCTGCTTAAGAGAGAAGCACAAGAGAAAAAAACAAAGACGCGAAAGAAGCGCATGACCGAGAAGAAGAAGCACAAATAAAAAACCCGCCATCTCTGGCGGGTCGTGGTTATTCGCTGTACATGGGTGGCCAGCGTTTGATGCGTTTGTAGTTGTGAGTTTTCCAGTCTGAATAATCGGGAGTGATCCGAAGGAACGGCTCAACATCGAATCCCAAATAGGTTCTGTCTTTGAAAAGAATCCCGATTGCGCAGTCGTCGTCCATGGTCGAGACTTCGATTCTTTCAACAACCTTGCCACGGACAACAGCGAACGGGTCTGGTTTGCGTCTCTTGCGGGAACGTGTAGTCTTGCTCTTAGCCATTGTCGCCTCTTATCAGGTGCTTTGGTTAGGGGCGTGTCCAGCGTTCACGCGCTGGCGCGTCCCGATTTGCTTATAGCTTGATCCTGAATTGAAAGCAACGAAAAACTGGCGAATTGTCCCGCGAAAACCCGCATTTTCCCGCGACTTCCCGCCACTTTGCCAAGTATATTATTACCATGAGAATCCGAGCATGCAAGACGTTAAAACGCTTACTCTGAGGGAGAGCCTATCCTGTGCGTTCCTAGCTCTCTGGGACGAAAAAAGCCAAATAATGGTCGGCTTTGATCAAATTAAATCCCGTCGAGAAGCTGGTTGTCATTCTGACCCGACAATAAAATAAAAGGAGAAGCCGATGGCTTCAGCCCAAATTACACTGGCGCAAACGGACCACACAAGAAGAGATCTACTGGCGCGAGTACAACCTCCATGTGGAACTCTATAAGTACCACATGGACATGGCGTTAAAGGCGAACTTGTTTTTCTACGTGATGATCGGCAGCATTTTGAAGTATTACTTTGACAATGTGGAACGCCACCACATTGTGAGAATTGCGATGCTATTGCCAGGTTCTGATGAGCTTTACCTTTTTCGGCGGCTTCGTTTATGCAGGCCTTTTAGCCAAGGAAGACGCGAGAAGATATACGATCTTAACCGCAGACTTGGGTTGACCAGCGCACCCAACATTAACCTATTGCAATATCTTTTGTGGGCTTTTGCAGCGCTGTTTTTCATTACTGGAGCCGGAATGTTTTACCTTGTTCGGTGATCATTTGCAATAACCCGTTTTGCGTAGAGAAGGATGCAGCATCATTGCGAGGCTTTTTCAAGACTACTAAAACAACAAAGACCGCGACCGTCTAGATTTACAATCCATATCCATGCGTCTGAACGGCAAAGTAGCGATCATCACCGGTGGCGGCAGCGGCATTGGCAAAGCCATTGCGCAGGCGTTTGTCCGCGAAGGCGCAAAGGTGGTGATTGCCGGGCGAGACAGCAATAAGCTAGAGGCGGCTGTGACAGAAATCGGTGGAGACTGCGTGGCGATAAGCGCCGATGTGAGCAGCGCAAATGACGTGCAGAAACTGGTAAGCGCAGCCATCGAGAAATTCAAGCGCATCGACATTCTGGTGAATAATGCCGCAGTGCTGCTGCCAGGCACGGCAGAGTCGATCTCGGAAGAAGATTTTGATCAGACCTTTGCCATCAATGTCCGTGGTCTGTGGCTGATGTCGCGCGCCGTGTTGCCGCACATGCGTGCGGCAAACGGCGGATCGATTGTGAATATTGCTTCAGTACTTAGCCTGGTGGGAGCGCGCAATCGCGTGGCATATGCATCGTCAAAAGGCGCTGTGATGGCCATGACAAAGGCCATGGCGCTGGATCATGCGGCGGAGAATATCCGCGTGAACTGCATTTGTCCGGGAATTGTTGCGACGGAGATGGTGGCCAAATTCAATGCCGATGAAGCTGCTCGCCGCCAGCGTGAAGCGATGCATCCCATGGGCCGCTTTGGCCAGCCGGAAGATGTTGCCAGCCCAGCGGTCTTCCTGGCCAGCGACGAATCCGGCTGGACCACTGGCAGCGTGTTGACCATTGACGGCGGATACAACGCGCAATGATCATCGCGGCGGACGCGATATGGCGTAAGCTTTTTTCTTGCAGAGCAGGGATCAATTACCAGATACAGAGACAAGGGAGAGACGATGGGCCGATGGAAAAAGCTTTTCCGGTCGAGCAACACTGAAAGCCTGCCCACGGCGGACGTGACACGCTTTGAGCCGCTGGCCCGCAAGCGCCTCTCAAAGATGGCCTATGACTACGTGCGCTCCGGCGGCGCAGATGAGATCAGCATGCGGGAAAACCGCGCGGGTTTTGGTCGCCTGCAACTCTCGCCCAGCGTTCTGGTGGATGTTTCCGAGATCGATACGCGCGTAAATCTTTTTGGCGGAGAGTTTGAATCGCCGATTCTGCTGGCGCCGGTGGCCTACCATCGGCTGTACCACGCTGAAGGCGAAATAGGCACAGCGCGGGGCGCAAGTGCGGCAGGCGCGGGATTTGTTGTCAGCACCTTCACCACCACTGCAATCGATGAAATTGCCCGCAACACGCAACGCCCAATCTGGTTCCAGCTTTATGTCCAGCGCGACCGGGCTTTCACCAAAGACATGGTGCAGCGGGCGGTAGCGTCAGGCTGCAAGGCCGTTTGCCTCACGGTGGACACGCCGGTGCTGGGCAACCGCTACGGGCAACTCTCTTTCGGCTTACCCAAGGAATTGGAATGCGTGCATCTGCGCGGCTTGCCGCTGAACAGTCCGGGCGCAACCCAGGGACACAAGACACAGCGCGCCAGCATTTACGACACCTTGTTTGATCCATCTTTTAATTGGAACGACCTGGAATGGCTGCGCTCTGTGGCGGGCGTGCCAGTGCTTCTAAAAGGTGTGCTCTCAGCGGAAGATGGCAGGCGTGCGGTAGAGCGTGGCGCTGATGGGGTGATCGTCTCCAATCACGGCGGCCGCAATCTGGATACTGTTCCGGCGACGATT
>DATBVH010000521.1:0-9500 GCA_036515395.1 Candidatus Angelobacter sp. | reverse complement strand
GAAATAAGGGAAATCGGTAGTAGAAAAGAACCGGTTGCGCGCCAAGGAAGACATGAGGAACGTGGCAAAGGGCCATTCCACGGCTATCAAAATCGCCAGAAAGGCCACACCGCCGAAGACAGCGTACTGCCACTTCGGTGCGTCTTTGAACAGCGGCAAAAGCAAATCGAGAAAGAATGCAGGGACGATCAGCAGGATCGGAAACGGCAGCGGCACCATGTGCGTGATGTCCTGATACACCGGCCCAAGTTTGGGCTGTGCGGGAAAGAGCGGTAGCACCCACATCAGAATCAGTAGAAAAGCCGAGTAAATACCGGTCATGATGGTACGTGCCCAGCGATGTCCGGTGACGCGCGCTAACCCTTCAAGCAAAAGCAGCGTGCCGATGCCCATCACCATGTAGGAAATGGCGCTATGCAACAGAACGCGGTTCGTGTATTCCAGCTTGAGCGTCATGGTTTGAATCACGACAAATCCGCCCATCAACAACACGACTCTCTGTAGCCTGGTGCGCTGCTCGCCGTCAGCGCGGTTGAGGTGGGAAGCTCCCAGTATGGCACCGCCCCACATAATTCCTGCAATTCCCAGCGCCAGCAGCATGTGCGGCGGACTGATAATTTTTACGTCGAGCCCGTAGGCTTCATGCCACCAGTTATCGAACGGCGCGGAGGTGAGCATGGCGCCGCCGCCCCAGGCTGCGATGAATGCTCCCAGAGGCGCGCGAAAGCCGAGCACGTTGACGGAGTTGCGCCTTTCTTCTGTATCGCCGCCGAAGGTCGTCCGCATGATCACCCAGGCAGAACCGAAAGCGCCCATCACCGCGCCAAACTGGATCAACAAGTGGGCAGGCGTCCAGAAGCTGTCGCGGCCAATGGTTTCATGCCAGGAAATGTCCCAGTAAAGCCCGGTGGAAATACACATGGACGCAATCACGTTGGCCCAGACCAGCCATGGCACAGCCTCCACGCGAGACGAGACGGTTGGCGTGCTTATGCTCGAAGCAGCAGTAATGGTGCTCATGTACGCGCCCCTTCAGCGAAAATCATGCACTGTAAAGAAGTGGACTACAGGATACACTGAATGGCCATTCAGTCAGAAGTGGGTTGAGCCTCGTTGCGCAGAATTGGCGGTCAAGCCGCAGGATCACCTAGAACCGAGGTAACCAATGCAGTGTCCATATATTCGGTTATTTCGCGCAGTTGGCCGTCGGTAAGACGCACTACAAAGCAGTATGCATTGTTATAAGGCAGTCCAGATTTAGTGACGTTGTTGCCTCGGGCTTCAACCACAACGTGGTCGCCTTCAGCAATGAACAGATGTGCGATCGTCCTGATCCGGTCGGCGATCATGGAACGGAGCGGGGCCAGCAGTTCTTTGAGGACAGCTTCCTTGCCATTATAGCTCCGCGACCACTTGGTGCTGCCGATAACCGTCCAGCGGAAATCGTCAGCCATGCTTTCAACCAGCGGTCGAGAATTACCCTGCGTCAGTTCAGCGAAGATGTTTTGCAGGAGCTGTTTGTTTTCAACCGCAGTCATGTGTTCTCCATGGATGCCAGTTTGTGCGGATTCTATTGTGAAGCTTGCAGGGCTGCGATATCCACTTACGCCAGCGCTATCAGGTGCTGCTGGCGCAGTATTTCAAGCCCCGCCAGGCATACCTTGTCAACTGGGACGCCCGGAATTTCGATATTCCGCAGCAGGAATTCTCCTGTGATCTCCTGAACTGTCAAGCCGTCTTCACAAAGCCCCAGCAATTCGGCGGAAAGCGGAGTGAGTTGACGAACTTCCGCGGACCCTGCCGGAACACTGCGAACTGCGAGCTTCACCGGCTGGCTGGGTAAGTCATGCAAGGAGCTTTTGCGCCGCAGACGCCGGACTATCTCCTGATAGTCAGCTGGAAGATGGATGACCTTTACTCCCGGAAGCAGTCGGAGACGGCTCTCCGGGAAAAGCAAGTCGTCACTGTCCTGAAATTGTTCTTGATCTCGGCCGCTATCGCCTGCAAGTACGGCCGCTTCGTATTCCAGCAGCGCGGTGATGGCAAGAGGCGCTTTGCTGGCCGGGATGTAGTGCTGCCGCACAAACTCAAAGAAGTCTGCCGGAAAAAGGCTTTGCGCATAATAGACGGTGCGGTCGCCGTTGGAAAACTCTATTCCGTTCTCTCTCCGCCACGCCTGCCATTGCAGAAACACGTCCACCACATTGCCGCTGTCCTGATGGAGGCCGAGCAGAAGCTTGCGAAATGCACGCATGCCGCTCAGGAGAAAGTCGCGCAGCTCCTTAAGGAATTCGCGGTCGAGATGCGGCAGCGGCGCGGAGTAAAAGCTGGAGAAAATTTCCGGATGCGCAGCAATCATCTCATAGTCTTCAAGCTCCTGCCTCCAGCCGCGATATGACATATCGGCAACATCGTCATTGAGCACCAGCGCATCTTTGTGCTGGGTCGAGATGGGCGTACCCGCCAGCGGCGCCAAGATGCTGAGTTGCGGATCGGCATGGTCATAGCGCAATGAGTCCACAAAGAACTCGGCGGTATCGCGCAGATCGTCCATAGTCTCGTCAGGAAAGCCGGCCATCAAGGAGACTGCGGTGTTGATCTTGAACTTGTCGCAGGAACGGACACGCTTCGCTGAATCGTTCAGCTCAAGGCCCTTGTCGATAATCTTCTGCATGCGCTTGGATCCGGTCTCAATGCCAAAGAAAATTCCGCGGCAACCGGCTTTAGACATCAGCTCGATCAGCTCTTCGTCAACGCAGTCTGTGCGCGCGCTGCAACCCCAGATGAAGTCGTCTTCTGGATCGTTTCGCTTGCTCTCCAGCAGGGCCTCACAAAATGCCACAACGCGTTTGCGGTCCACGGTGAACATGTCATGCACCAGCTCAAAAGAGTTGATGCCGTAGGTCTGCTTGACGCGACGCATATCGGCAACCATCTGCGCCGGGCTCTTCAGCCGGAAATTGCGGCGGAAAAAATCGTTCGTCGAACAGAACGTGCAGGAAAAAGGACAGCCGCGGCCCAGTTCCAGCGGAAAGTGACGGCAATGGCGAACGTCGGGAAAGAGGTGAAAAGCGGGAAACGGCAGGGCGTCCAGGTCCGCGACCAGGGGCGCGGCCGGGTTGCGCACGATTTCTCCGTTTTCATTCCGAAACGTGATGCCTGGGATTGCTTCGAGCGTCTTGTTTCCGGCCAGGGCATCCACCAGATCCGGCAGGGTCTGCTCCGCTTCACCTCGCACGACCAAGTCAATGAAGGGATAGGCCCGCATGGTTGCAATATCGACAACCGACGCCTGCGGGCCGCCCAGCACGACTGCAGACTTTGGATGCGCGCGCTTGACCGCAGCGGCGATGCGCAGCGTAAGCGGATAGCTGCTGCAAACCGTACTGAAGCCGAAGAAATCAAAATCGCGAGCGGCAAGATATGATCCGGCAAAACTGCAAAAATCAGCTTTGTCGATATTCGAATCGCGCAGCCACTCATAATAAACGCGATTCAGGTCAACAACTGCCGGCTGCAAGCCTTTGGCTTCCAGCACGGCGGCCAGGCTGAGAACGCCGACCGGCGCAAGCTCGCCCATGATGCGAGCTGCATCCGCTTCGCCCACGGCCCGACGATCGAACTGATTGGCCGTGGGGGCACTGATAAGACAAACTTTCATTTGGTTGTCACTGATTTGAACTGCGCTGACTGACGTTGACACATCACAGGCTAAACGCGCTCAGCCCTGATGCATCGTGGCCGGATCAGGTGGTAGTCGGGTCAGTAGGGACGTCGCACCCCATGTTGGTGAGCAACGTATTCTCAAATGCTCTCCTCAGCTCTATCACCTGAGGCTGGGTCAACTGCAGTTCAGGAACCGTGCGTACAGCCTCCTGCAGCTGATTGGCTACGTGCCTTGCCAGAACTCTGGCCCATTCTCTTTCCGTAATGGCAGCGTTTTGGGGCATAGCTGTGACGCCACCGAGTAAAGACGCCCCTCCTACTGCAAGCGCGCCACGCATCACAGATCGGCGATCAAGACCTTTCGATTCATCGTTGGTTTCTGACATTTAAGTCACTCCTGAGCAAAATATTTTTCGATCCATGGCCTAATCCCTGACCTACCGGTTGTTAATCCGGAATGAGGGAGGTGAGGTTTCGCCAACTTTCGCGATCGCCACTTGGACTGCGGCTGAATGATGTTGATCACCACAGGCCAGCTTATCCCCGGCCCTGGGTGCACCGCGACCACTCAAGGGGTAGTGACTTCGCAGCCCATGTTGTTGATCAACGTATTCTCAAATGCGTTCCGTAGCACAGCAACCTGGTCAGAGTTCAATTGGATGGTAGAAACTTGACGCACAGCCTGGGGTAGTTGGTTGGCTACGAATCTTGCCAGGGCCCTGGCCCACTCTTGCTCTACGGTGATGACTGCTTGAGGCATGGTGGTTCCTCCAGATTCTTGAAAAGCAGGAGGAGTATATACCCGATCCTGATGGCCTCTTCAAGGTTTTTCGGGTGAATTTATTATGAATTCAAGGCCTTGGCCGCGCGCTTGGACCGCCATGGGGTGAAGCGGCCTTAACCCGGAAGCTCCACCTTTTGCGCCATCTCCAGCATTTTGGTCACGCTGTTCCAGTTGCGACCTGTCCAGGAGGTTTCGAGCGCGCGCTCAATGGCCGGCCATGGGAATTTGGATCGCCCCTGGCCGTTAGGGAAGTAGATATAGGCTTCACGTCCGATGAGGTGCATCTCTTCCGGGCCGATCTTGATGGCCAGCGCCTTTTCCCGGGCTTGCTTGCCGGGATCGGCGGCAAGGAAATTCACCAGCAGCTTGCCGGGTTCAATGCCGCTGCGTTTGGCAAATGGGTTCCGCGCGACCACCTCTCTCAATTCAGTCGCTGTGCGCAACACCACACCGGGCCGGAAGCCGACGGTCTTTTCGATTGCGTCCTGGATGCGCTTGGCAAGCTTCACCAGGTCTTTTTCGCTGCTGCTGAAGATAACGTTGCCGCTCTGGACGTAGGTCTGAGGGTCTTTCAATTTCAGTGAGACGCAAAGCGCTTTAAGCGCGTCCATTTTGATCAGGTTGTGCCCACCGACGTTGACGCCGCGGAGCATGCAGATGATTACGGGCATAGGTAAACCTACCACGGAGGCACGGAGACACGGAGAACTAGCAAGGATTGTCGGGATCGCCGACATAGCAGCGTCATCGCCGGAATCGGAACAGCAAAATCTCACACGGAGGCGCGGAGAAGGCAAAAAATTACTCCGGCAGCAACCATTGGTAACGCAGGCCCAAATAAATACACTTCCCCGCACCAGACTTGTACGTCACAATGGCTTCACCCCAAAGCGAGGAACATTGAAGCTAAGACTATTGATGAAGACGACGTGTCTGTGCCTGTGCGTGTTGATGGCAACTTTCGCTATCGGACAGTCAAAGAAGGCGCCGGCCACCAGCGGCGCGGTGTCTGCAGCGGCGAAAATCTGCGACGATCCGTACGCTGTCCGTGACGAAGCGGATGGCTGGCCGGAAGCGCCGATCCAGATACTTTTCCATCATGAAAAGAGCAAAGCGCCGTGGGCCCACAATCCGGCCATCCGCGTGGCCGGGCTGGAAGCCGCCACGCCGGCCAACGCTCGCACACTGGTGTGCGTGGAAGAGTCACAGGTGGAGATGGGGCACTATGATTCCGGTGAGCCCGGATATGTTCCTTCCTGGGGCACGATTCTGGTGCGCGTCTCTGACCGCAAGGTCTATTTCATGGGCCGCTCGTTCGATGGAGAGATGCCGCCGCAGGTGAAATACAAGACGGGCGCGGGCGTGGGCAAACCTCCAACGGAAATTCTGGTGCGCTGGTTGCGCCTGCTGCTCGACCAGAAAGTTGCGCGCTTCAAGACGCGGCTCAAGACGAAGGAATTCCATGAGATTTCCGCGATGGCGTTTTCCGGCGACAATAGCCGCCTGGCGGTCGCGCAGGAAACGCGCAGCACGCTGGACGGCACGCCGCCTGCGCCCATCACGGTGTTTGACCTTGCAACCGCGACGCCCGTGGCCAGCATGCACGCGGACTATTCCACACGCGAGATCGCGCTTTCGAAGTCAGGAAACACAGTTGCCACAAATCGATATGGCGGCGTTGAGATCTGGGATGTTACCACGGCCAAGATGATCCACAAGCTGGATACAAGCAAAGTGACCTCGCTGGCATTCAGCCCCGATGACACGCTGGGCGTGGCAGGAGATGAAAAGGCAGCCGTGTGGGACGTGAGCGGAAATCGAGTTGTACGCTCGGGCAAAGGATCGTCGATTGAGCTCTCTCCGCAGAACGTGTGGCTGGTGATGGCCAAAGCCACAAAAGGGTTCAGCGTGAGCGAACTGGAATCGGGGCGTGAGCTGGGAACTTTTCCTGCCGTCTGCGGAGACGTGTACAAATGCGCTCTCTCCCGGGATGGCAAGATGATGGCGCGATGGTCGTCACTAGGCGAGTCGATCTACTCAAGCGGCAACCCTGAAGGCAGTGCTCTTTCGCTGCCCGACCTGGGAGTAGGCATAGTTTACGCAATAGCGCCAGCGCGCGATGGCTTCGTAATCAGTAACAGCAACGGAATTGCGGGCGTTGTATCCGCCAGTACACCGGCTGCGCGTGCTTTTGCCACGGATCTTACCAGCATCAGAGCCATTGCAGTTTCGCGTGACGGCAAACTGGTTGCGCTGGGAGACAGCAGCGGTGCGGTGGAGGTTTGGGAGCTGCGGTGAGGCGAAGTATTCCCGATTCGACCACTCAGAAATAACGGGTGCAAAGCTGCCGTTTGCGTAAAGAGCACAAGACACGATTGCTGTAGGGTTGGATCATGGATTGGAAAACACTGCGGATTTACGGAGGCTTATCCCCTTACGCTAGCTTAATCTCTATAAATACAGAATCATTCAGCGCCTATCGCTTGCGCCATCAAGTGAAATACTTCTGACATGTCATGGACACCCAGCAGTCGAAACGCCTGTGGCCCCTGGGCAGCGATTCGTACCTGGGTGCCAGTGTGTTCCATGCTGTGTTCGGACGCGCAACAAATCGAGTTTGTGCCATAAAGCAAAGTCATGTTGGCCTTATCGGCAGTAGTAAGGGTGCTCATGAGACCGGAGCTGTGGTTGTCCGGCTTGGGCAGGGGAACAATCTGTGTGGAGTGCCCGTGGTCAGCCGTTACGATAATCAATGTATCGGGGTGTGCCGCGGCCCAGTCCAGCGCAAGTTTAATAGCATTGTCAAAGGCGATTGTTTCGCCAATCTGCTCACAGGGCTGGGCGGTGTGGGCTTTCTTGTCGATCTGAGCGCCTTCCACCTGAAGAAAGAAACCGGCAGACTTCTGGTCATCCGTCTGCAGGAGTTGAATAGCTTTCATCATCATAGAGAACAGCGCAGGCTCGTTCGCCGGGCGCGCAAACTCTTTGCACTTCTGCGGCCCGCTGCCGGGATACACAATCGCCGCGTCGCCCGACCACTCCATGCTCATGTTGCCTTGATTGAATAATCCCAACAGGCGTTGCTGCGGCTCAAGATGGATTTGCGATAGCTCCGCCACGGTCGTGATCACTTTGTATCCCTGCGCTTCAGCTGAGTCGATCACTCGTTTGCCCTCGTCCGGCCCTCCGTCGACAATCTGATCGAAGCGCTGCTTCCCACCGCCCAGAAGCACGTCGATTTTATGATCTACCAGTTGCTCTGCAATCGATCCTGGGCCGCCCGCGGCTTTCCGGTATTTTTCGCAGTCCTTCATGTCTGCCGGTCCCTGGCAACGACGACTGTTTACATGGGCGCCCAGTACAGCAGGCGTGGCGTCAGTAAGCTCGGCAGTCGATATGTTGCCGGTACGATAGCCGCTTCCTTCGCCAGCTCAAGAATGGTTTTAAGAGGCTGGTCAGCTTTCGCGGATGTCGAGATGCGGCCATTGCTGGTCTTTTGTCCCGTGGCCCACGCTGTGCCTCCGGCTGCGGAATCAGTCACGTAATCAGGTTTTGAGGGATCGCCTTCCTGCAGCGCATAGGTTGTAACGCTTCCTGTGAATGGCAGAGTGTCCAGGGCCCGCCGTCCGCTGGCGCCAGCCTGATAATTGCGCGCGGCTGTGATTTCGCTATCACCCATTCCATCGCCAATAAACAGGATGATGTTCCTGGCGCGGCCACCGCGGATTTGGTTCTGCAACTTTGCGGCTTCCGCTTGTGACGCCGTACTGCTTGCGTTTGTCTGTGCGCATGCAACCGCGCAGAAAAGTGTCAATGCCAATATGGATCCACAGAGCGTGTGTTTCATCCCGTTTGTCTCCGAAGTTCTCAACATACGCGTTTATCAGACAGGCGTTTATAGACAGCCGTACTGGGAGGGTAGAGCAGTTATGTTAAATCCTTGTTAAATACTGCGAGAGGCGCGAGGGACGACGTAATGATTCGATGCCAGCCGGAACAATCCCTGACGGTTTGCGAGCAGCAACACCACTGCGCCAGTGAGGAGGAACTCCTGGGCCGCTTTTAACCCATTCTTAATATCTCCCTTCGTCTCCAGGAGTAAAAATATGGGTAATCGATCTCATGGACATTCCAATGCTCCACGTCAACATCAAGGCCAAAACCTTCCGCCAAATCCTGTGGCTAATCCTGCCGGTTTCTCTTGTGCTGTGGGCTTACCTTCGCCTGCAGCTTGGCTTGCCCGCGCCCGTGGACGCACTTTTGCTCATTGCCTTAGTTGCGGAAGCTGCTCTCATTCTCGGTTACCAGCCAGCTCGATAATTGGCGACGATGTTTTGGCTATTGATGACCACTATTTAGAAGTCTCTTGTAGGTGTCCAGCGCAGCCCCAGAGAGATCGTGCGGCTCTAATACTCACCTGTACTTGATTAGAAAAAGACGAAAGGTGACACCTGGCGGGATAGAAATTAGGGTCTTGCCAAATTGTTTGATCTTTCATGTCTCATTAACCTCGCGGTCACGTGTCTTCAACACACGCCAGCTACGCTTTCTCCGACTAAAAAAAGTTGCAAGAGCAACCAATTGGAGGAAAGCATGGCAGTAACGTTCATTGAAAAAAAGCGCCGCTCCAAAGCAGCGCTCGCCTTGTTCCTTGTCGCATTGATGTCAATTCCCATGCCGGCTTCAGCCGCAAACAGAGATGGAGACAGAGACGAAGCCAACAAAACTGCAACCCCCATCAAGCATGTAATCGTCATCATCGGCGAGAACCGCACGTTCGACAATATATTTGCTACCTATGTGCCTAAGCACGGTACAGTTTCCAACCTGCTCTCCAGGGGCATCATTCACTCAGACGGCTCGCCCGGCCCCAATGCCGATTTGGCGCAACAATTCCAGCTACAGACCATTAATCCGCCGAGCTATTTCATTGACACGCGCCAGCTGATCAATCCCGGCAAGGCCCCATACTCGCCCTTTCTGCCGACTCCCGAGGCGGGTGGCGCTCCGCCGCTGGCAGTAACGCGAAGCCAGTTCCTGAAAGATCCGG
>DATBVH010000520.1:0-2795 GCA_036515395.1 Candidatus Angelobacter sp. | reverse complement strand
CACGTCAGTATTGAAAATGTAAACGCCCATCGACCCGGAAACCATCTCCGGGTTATATGGCGACCGCAGCTTGGTTTCCTTGGGCTTCTCTTCAAAGCCGACGATGCGCCCGGCACGGTCAATATCCACGATGCCAAAGTGGTGGCACTCGCTGGGATCGATCAGGATCGTGGCCAAAGTCACGTCCGCCCCGGTTGACCGGTGATGGTCAAGCATCAGCTGATAATTCATTTTGTAAATGTGGTCCCCGGAGAGGATCAACACATGCTTTGACTGCTCAGAGCCGATGGAATAAATGTTCTGGTAAACCGCGTCAGCGGTGCCCAGATACCAGCTATCGCTCACGCGTTTCATTGGCGGCAGCACTTCAATAAATTCGCCCAGCTCGCGCGCCACCACGGCCCCCCATCCTTCACGGATGTGCCGGTTCAATGAGAGCGCTTTATATTGCGTAAGGATGTAGACCTTGCGCAAGTCTGAATTGATGCAGTTGGAAAGAGTGATGTCAATAATGCGATAGTTGCCGCCGAAAGTTACTGCTGGTTTAGCGCGGTCGCGTGTAAGTGGATAGAGGCGTTCTCCGGCGCCGCCGGCGAGTAATACTCCAAGTGTATCCTTCATAATTTTTCGCGGACCATCTTTTGCGGGACAGCAGGGGAACTCTGGGACACCAACAAATCTTTGATGCTAAAAATTTATGCTAGCAGAAAAAAGAAAAACCGGCGCAGCTCTCGCCTGAACGCCGGAGTCCTTACCCATTCCGAATTTTTCAGCTACGCAGCATCGTCGGTGGCAATGCGCAGAGACTTCAGAAAGCGCACATCGTGGGCATTGATGCTGAATTCAGGCTCAGCATTCTTTTTGCGCGAGCTTACCAGTTGCGGCGCGGCGGCCTCCTCGTCATGCTTGTTGAAGCCAATGGTAGCTTCCAGCACCAGAAATACGTCAAAGCCTTCGTCTTTTATTCTGGCAATTACCTGTGCAATCTGCTCAGATTCAGAAAGAGACTCATTGATGGCCTCTCCCAGGTCTTTCATCAGCTGCTTTAGTCGTGGATTCACGAAAACTCCTCTTGACTGCTAAAATTAGATGCCCGCCGCATTACCTGCGGTTTTATTGTTTCCGCTCAAGCCGCCAATTTTCGCGCTACAATACCCAAAATGGCACAAATTTCCGCTGTAAAAAATGCCTTGCAAAGCGTTGTAAAGAAAGATCGCGTGCTCAATGCGGTCTTTGCCGGCGGAAAATCGTTTGTCATGTCCGTGAGCCGCACGTTTTACGCCTTCTGGCTCCAGACCACCGGCTTGATGTTTGTGCTTTTTACCGTTTTGGGGGCGTCATCCCTGGTGCGCCAGTACCATAAAGACCATTTTGCCGACCATCAACGCGCCACGATTGAGGCAATCTTCACCGTGGTCTGCCTCTACTTTACGATCCATTCTTTTATTAAAGCCAGCCGGACTCTCAAGCGGAAATAGTTCACCAGCTTTTCCGGCTTTCCTTCAGTCCGATTTCGAACATTGCCGCCTGCCCAGATCGCTTGCATTCTGAGAATGGTTCTCTCTGATGATAGTTATCCATTTCTTAACCTTCGGCTGGAATTATGCTGTTGGCGCAAATCGGCGTACCTTAGCCAAAGCTATTCATCGACGCACCGCGGTTGGTGCAGGAGTGGATGAGCAAGGGAAGCCTGAGTGACGCAGCCTGAGCCGCTCTCCTCGGAGTATCATTAATCAGCAGATCGCCTGAACATGCCCCAGGACACCAAAATCGAACGCGAGGCCGAGCAGCTCAAAGACATTACGCCTCATCCTCTCTATACTCCTGCCGATCTTGAAGGTTGGGCCTATGACCGTGAGGCTGGCTATCCCGGCGAGTTCCCGTTCACACGCGGCGTGCAGGCCACCATGTATCGCGGCCGCCTCTGGACGATGCGCCAGTATGCTGGCATGGGCGACGCCGAGGAATCCAACAAACGCTACAAATATCTTCTCTCGCATGGCACCACCGGCCTCTCCGTGGCGTTTGACCTGCCTACGCAGATCGGCATGGACTCAGACCAGGCCATGGCAGCCGGTGAAGTCGGCAAGGTGGGCGTGGCCATTGATTCCATTGAAGACATGGAGCGCCTCTTCGCGGGCATCAACCTGGAAAAGATTTCCACGTCCATGACGATCAATGCCAGTGCCGCTATTCTGCTGGCCCTATATATTGCCGTGGCTCGACGCAATGGCTCAGACACGCGCAAGCTGAGCGGCACCGTGCAGAATGACATCCTTAAGGAATACATTGCGCGCGGGACATACATATACCCTCCGCGCCAGGCGCTGCGGATCATCACGGACATGTTTGCTTACGCCAATGAGCACGTGCCGGAGTGGAACCCGATTTCGATTTCCGGATATCACATGCGTGAAGCCGGCTGCACCGCTGTGCAGGAAGTGGCGTTTACACTGGGCAATGCCATCGCCTATGTAGAGGCTGCGCTGCACGCGGGGCTGGACGTGGATAAATTCGCGCCGCGCCTTTCATTCTTCTTTAATGCGCACAATAACTTTCTTGAAGAAGTAGCCAAGTTTCGCGCTGCCCGGCGGATGTGGGCGCGCATCATGCAGTCGCGCTTTCACGCTAAAAATCCGCGGTCGCTCATGCTGCGCTTTCACACCCAAACTGCCGGATCGACGCTTACGGCGCAGCAGCCGGAAAACAATATCGTCCGCACGGCAGTGCAGGCGATGGCCGCCGTGCTGGGCGGGACGCAGTCACTGCACACTAACGGCTTTGATGAAGCTCTG
>DATBVH010000519.1:0-2685 GCA_036515395.1 Candidatus Angelobacter sp. | reverse complement strand
CCTGCAATGGTCTGGATCTCTTTGGGATTGATGAATTCCGGCATATGCCCTTCCTTTAAAGAATAGTGAAGGGATTTATCGAAACGTATCAGTCATTTTGTATTATGCAGCAATGAAAGCTTGTTTTACTGCTCCTTGATCGACGTCCTCGCGTGTATGTACGCGTCAATCACTTTTTCCAGCGTTCCCTGTGCCTCAAGAATGTATTCCACGGTATCCCGTGCTGCTCCATGTCCGCCAACAGACGCGGTCTCATAGTGCGCCATCGCCTTCACCTGCGGACGTGCATTCGCCACGGCAATCGCCAAGCCGCACCGCCGCATAATCGGTAGATCGATTACGTCGTCGCCGACATAAGCGATCTGCTCCTCGCGAAAGCCGCTTTCGGCCAGGATCTTATCCAGAATGTCTGACTTGTTCTGCGCGCCCTGGTATAGGTAGTCGATCTTCAAATCGCGAGCGCGCAACGCGACTGTCTCTGAAATGCGCTTGGTCACCATCCCAGTTTTCAATCCACCTAACCGCGCCAGGGAAATAGCGGTGCCATCATGCGCGTTGAATCCCTTGGCCTCGATCATGTTCTGGCTGATGATCGCGAACCCGGGTTTATCGGCGTGCTGCTCTGCGTGCGCATCCGTGCTACGCGGCGCCGATGCAGGTGCAGGGAAGAGCCATATGGAGCCGTCCGTAAGAACGCCATCCACGTCGAAGAGAACAACTTTGATTTTCCTTGCGCGATTGAGGGGATCAGTCATTAGTATTTGGTACTTGGTATTTCGCAAGGCCCGCATCGCAAATACCAGATACCAAATACCAAATACCGGTTCATCCTGCCCTCTTGCCTTCAGCCATTGCTGCTATTCCATCGATACATAGCTAAGAGCTAATGGCTAGGGGCTAATAGCTTTTTCACACCATCTGCGTTCCCCACAAATCATGCAGATGAATAATGCCTTCCACTGTCCCGTCTGCCTGCGTTACCACCAGCGAAGTAATTTTCTTCTGCTCCATGATGTTCAACGCCGTCATGGCAAACTCTTCCGGGCGGATCGTTTTTGGATTGGCTGTGACGCAATCGCCGGCAGTCATGCTGAGCACGTCTTTTCGTTTCTCCAGCAGACGGCGCAGATCGCCATCGCTGATCACGCCCAGCAGTTTGTTGTTCGCTACGACGGTTGTAATACCCAGCCCTTTGCGGGACATTTCATAGATCACGTCCACCATCTTGGTTGCACGCTCGACGCGCGGCACTGCATCGCCGCTGTGCATTAACTGTGATACGCGGGCGAGCTTCTTGCCCAGCTTTCCGCCAGGATGCAGGTGCGCGAAATCTTCTTCTTTGAAGCCGCGCTTTTCTGAGAGCGCAACCGCCAGCGCATCGCCCAGCGCCAGCATTGCTGTAGTCGATGCCGTCGGTGCCAATCCCAGCGAACAGGCTTCCTGGTCGATTGAGCAATCCAGAGCCACGTCGGCGGCCTGTGCCAGAGTTGAAGGTTTATGGGAATTTGTCGGATAGAGTTTGTCGCCGGTGATCGTAATCAGCTTGCTGCCGATTCTACGGATCGTGACCAGCAGTTGCAGAATCTCTTCCGTCTCACCACTGGAAGAAAGCGCCAGCACCACATCTCCGCGGACCAGCATTCCCAGATCGCCGTGTACCGCCTCTGCTGGATGCAAATACAGCGCCGGTGTGCCTGTGGAACTGAGAGTGGCAGCAATCTTTCGGGCGATGATCCCGCTCTTGCCCATCCCCGTAACCACCACGCGGCCGCCGCACGAATCCAGGCATTCCACGGCGCGCACAAAATCCTGCGCCATTGGCCCGTCGATGCGTTCGGCCAATTCGCGCAGCGCTTCCGCCTCAATGCGTACAACGTTGGATCCAGTGGATTTCACTCGGAATATAGTAGCAGTTCGCGGCGAGAATTCGCCGCTCAAGCAATTGGCAAACAGCAATTAGCCAAAGTCAAAAGCCGCCTCGAGGGCTCTGGCTAATTGCCAATTGCTATTTGCTCGTTGCTAGATTTCAATTACCCGATACGGGCACGGTGGATTCTGCGCCATCAGCAGGGACAGCGCGACGTTATGCACGGGAACGCCGCCAATGGTTTTGCCGTCGGGCTTGCCATGGTGAGCATGGCCGTGGAACGCGACGACTGCCTGATGGCGATCAATTACCTCCGACAGACGCGAGCTACCCAGAAATGGAAAAATCTCCAGGCGTTCTCCTTCCACCGTATCGCAGATGGGTGCATAATGCGTCACAATCACGATTTTCTGCGCGCGCAGCATAGTAAGCGCGCGCTCCAATTTCAGCGTCTCGTCCAGTCCGGCCTGTACAAAGGCTTTGATTTCTTTCTCTCCGAAGGCCGTCAGCATGCCGCGCCCAAAGCCCCCAGGAAAGCCCTTGGCCCCGGCAAATCCCACGCCATCGCGTTCATAGCTGCTGCCGTCCAGGACCTTGATGCCTTCAGTGGTCATCATCTTGATCAATTCGGTTTCCTGGCCGCTTTCATAGTCGTGGTTGCCCAGTACCGCTACTATGGGAATGCGCAGCCGCACCAGACCGTTGAGCAGGGAATGCATCTCTTCCGGCTTGCCATAATTGGTAAGGTCGCCGGCAATCACCAGCAGGTCAGCCTCGTCGCGCACGCGTGAGAGCGGCTCGCGTATGCGATCATAGCT
>DATBVH010000518.1:0-5629 GCA_036515395.1 Candidatus Angelobacter sp. | reverse complement strand
GCATGAGGTGCGTGTCAGTGCCACCGGTAATCACGCGGAATCCCTCATCCATGATTTTGTGGGCCAGGGCCCTTGCATTGGCGACCACCTGATGAGCGTAATCTTTGAAAGCCGGCTGCAATGCTTCACGGAAACAAACAGCCTTGGCTGCAATAATGTGCACCAGCGGCCCACCCTGAATTCCGGGGAAAGCGATTTTATCGACTGCTGCCGCCAACTCCTGACGGCAAAGCACCATGCCGGCACGCGGGCCGCGCAATGTCTTATGCGTGGTAGTGGTAACGATATCTGCATGCGGCACGGGAGAAGGATGCGCCCCTCCAGCGACCAAGCCGGCAATATGCGCCATATCGACCATCAGTTTGGCGCCGACTTTATCGGCAATTTGCCGCATGCGGGCAAAATCGATCACACGAGCATAAGCGCTGCCTCCGCCGATAATCATTTTGGGGCACTCGCGAACCGCGATCTGCTCCATCTCGTCGTAATCGATGGTTTCAGTATCTTTGCGCACGCCATAAGGAATAATTTTGTACATCTTGCCGGAGAAGTTCAGCGGGTGCCCGTGCGTAAGATGGCCGCCGTGGGCAAGGTTCAAGCCCATCACGGCGTCTCCGGGCTGCAAGAGTGCCATGTAAGCAGCCATATTCGCCTGCGAACCAGAATGAGGCTGGATGTTGACGTGGTCGGCTCCAAAGATCTGCTTGGCACGCTCACGCGCCAGGTTCTCAACAACATCAGCAAATTCGCAGCCGCCGTAATAACGCTTGCCCGGATATCCCTCTGCATATTTATTGGTAAATACCGAACCGGCAGCCTCCAGAACAGCCATGCTGACGAAGTTCTCTGAGGCAATCAGCTCCAGACCTTCATGCTGGCGGTTGGCTTCATTGGCGATTGCCTGGGCGATCTGAGGATCGGATTCAGACAGAGGGCGGGACATCCAGTTATTCTTCATGACTATGAAATTTTACTAGGAGAATGGCGTATGCGGCGAGTTCCGGCTACTCAGCATCTTCCCTGGATGTTTTCGCATACACATACGGACGGTGAATTTCCATCCATGAGTCTGGACTCTTGAGCGGGGTAAATCCAAACCTGGCATAGAGTCCATGAGCGTCCTTGGTGGCCAGCATCCAGCGTCGCAATCCCTGCAGGTCCGGATGGCTCACAATGCATTCCATCAGCCAGCGGGAAAGTCCGCGCCCGCGGTGGGAGGGCAGAATAAAAACATCGGCTAGATAGGCAAACGTCGCAAGATCAGAGATGATGCGGGCAAAACCGACCAACTGCGGGCCATGATACACGCCAAACGCAATTGAGTTCTGTATCGACAGCCGGACCGTCTCTAGAGGAATGCTTTTTGCCCAGTAAGAGTTGGTCAGGAACTCATGCACCATAACCGTATCAATCCGTGCAGGATCGGTGCTGATTTCATAATCACCTTGTGACCACAAGTGATGCATTCACCGAGACCTCATTCAGTCACCCTCATCAGTGACGTCTGGAAGCCCGACGGCGTCTTCTTCCTTCTCAATGGCCATGATCTTCTCTACGCGGCGCTCATGGCGTCCGCCGGAAAACTGCGCCGCCAGCCATGCATCGACGATGCGAAAAGCTGCATCAGGCTTGACGATGCGGGCGCCCAGCGCCAGAACGTTGGCGTTGTTATGCTCGCGGCTCATCTGCGCTTCATATTCAGTACTTACGTTGGCGGCGCGAATGCCATCGACTTTGTTGGCGGTGATGGCCATGCCAATACCGCTGCCGCATACCAAAATGCCCAGATCAGCGCGCTGCTCACTAACATCATGGGCCACGGTGCGAGCATAGTCAGGATAGTCAACGGACTCCGCGGACGAGGTGCCTTCATCGCGCACGCTGATTCCTTGCTGTTCCAGATGCTGCTTGATCTGGTCTTTGAGTTGGTAGCCGGCGTGGTCCGCGCCCAGTGCGATTCTCATGGAATGATTTTACTGAAGCTGGCCGCCGGAAATAGAAAAGCCGGCAAAATTGCACCGGCTCCTTATAGCAAAGTTGTCCGAGATCGATGAGAAATTACTTGTGGTGTTCGTGTTTCTCGCCCGCTTCCATGCCTGCTTTCACATGGTTAATGGCTGCATCAATGGACTTAATGGCGGCTACGCGATGTCCACCCTTATCATGCTTAGCTTCTTCCAGATGATGCTTGGCCTGTTGCAGGGCTTCAAGAGCAGCCTGCATGTGGGGCTGATCGTCGTCATCGTAGCTGGCGACGGCAGTAATGGGAACGCTGAGGAGGCCCAGAATAATCGTTAGCGCAAACAGCCTGGAAACTTTTCTCATTTGGAACAGACCCTTTCTCGTTGAAAGTTTTGCTCGGAGTAAAACTAGTCTGGCCAGACCAGCGTTGTCAATAAAACAGGAATCCAGGAGGACAACACCCTTTGATATCGCTTCTGCCACGCTGGAATATGCACTTGCGATACCTCATAAGGCGATTGCCTGCTTGTATTTAGGCGACTCTTCGGCGGATAATCACGCTCGCATCCTTCCCCACATTCGCAATTGAGGTGAATATGGCCACACGGCCCGCGCAAACAGAACCCGATCTTACCGGCGACACCCGCGTTCCGGCGCCCAGCTATAAATACATTCAATTCGATGTGGTGGATTCCATAGCGCGGCTCACGCTGAATCACGCTCCGCACAATGTGCTGACCGTGCCCATGATGAAAGAAATGGCCGAGGCGATTGAGAGCCTCAACGGCCGTGCCGATGTGAAGGCCATTCTGCTGCAATCTTCACAGCAGGCATTTTCCGCAGGCATTTCACTCGAGGATTCTCGCCCAGATCGAGTGTTCCAGACGCTGGACGCTTTTACCCGCGTCTTTCAGGCCATGGTGGATATCTCTAAGCCTGTGGTTGTCGTGGTGAATGGGCCGGCAATTGGAGCCGGATCAGAGCTGGTGGGTTTTGCCGACGTTGTCCTGGCCACGCCTAAAGCCAAATTCGCGCAGCCTGAAGTAAAGCTTGGCGTATTTCCACCTTTTGCGGCTGTGATGTTGCCGCAGCTTATCGGCACCAAAAAGACTTATGAGCTCATTCTTACCGGCGAAGCGCTTTCTGCCGAAGAGGCATTGAACTTCGGCTTTGTAAACAAGGTAGTGCCGGAAGCAGATCTGCAGAAGCACGTTGACGCTTTGATCGCCCGCATTGGCGAATTCAGCGGACCGGTGCTGGAGGTGACCAAGCGCGTAATCAGCAGTTCCATTGGACGCCCCCTTAAAGAGGCGATGAAGACCTCACAGGACCTCTATCTCAACGAGCTGATGAACCTGGAAGACGTGCAGGAAGGCTTGCGCGCTGTGATTGAGAAACGCAAGCCCGTCTGGAAGAACAAATAACTTTCTGCTGCTCAGGAAGCTTTGTAGCTGATGCGGTGCTTGATGGAGTTATATATCTCTTCAGGGACGACCATACGGCCAAGCAGGTCAATCTTGCTGGGATAAGGCCGGTGCTCCACGATCCGCTCTGCCAGTTCAGCGTCCAACCCTAAACTCTGCATGATTTCCTGCTGGCTGGCTTGATTGATATTGATCGTCGGTATGTTAAGAGATGACCTGCGATTACTCTCGCGGCGGCGACGCTCCGCCAGAATCCATGCTCCGGAAAAGATTCCAAGACCCACTGCTCCCAGAAAAGACAGCACCTTCATTGTCGACAGCTCCTTTGATGTTCTGATGATGTTCTGCTTATTGGAAGAAAGTTTTTGTCCGCGGGTTTGATGGAACAGCAAGATTGAATGCAGTTGCGATTGGTCAGCAACTCAGCCGCGCTTCAGCAGCTTTGCTCGCTTTGTTCTTAGAGATTTTTCACCAGGAACCGCACCATGTGATATCCATCCATGTATTTGAATGGTGTTTCACCGGTAGTGTAATGGCCGCAAGGCAGCACCACGGTTTTTAGGTCGGCGCCGTGTTTGCGGAACCCTGCTTCAGCTTCTCGGGAGAGCTCCGGCAGGAAAGTGAGATCGTAACGCGCATAGATCAGCAGATTCTTCTTGGGATAGCGCGCAAACTTATCGAAATATGCCATGGGACTAACGCACTTCCATGACTGACGCAGACTTTCCAGCGTGATTCCGTCGCGCTCCAGGCCTTCACGAACATGGCGGGTTGACTGGCCGGTCCAGACCACGTCGGCCATATAAGTGGAAGCGTGGTTAAAGACATTCACTTTCAAACGTGGATCATGCGCCGCGGCAAGGAACGAATAGCACGATCCCAAACTTGTACCCACAACCCCAACATGATCTTTGCCTTGCGAGTAAAGCCAGTCAATGCAGGCTCGAACGTCCACCACGGCCTGGCGGGCCGCATCGAGCGTGCGGCAGATATTGGGAGACACAGCGTAGTCAGAGCGGGCGGTCTCCTGCGGGCGGCGAATATCGTGATATGGCTTGCTCAGCCGTAGCATGGAGATGCCAAAGCGATTCAGAATGGGGCCAAGCGCGTTGTAGGCAATGCCGTTCGCGTTCCAGTGCGGCAGCACGATCACAGCGCGATTCCCTTTTGCAGGAAACCAGCGGGCATTCACCAGATCATTTTCAGGATGCAATGAAGGTGCAGGCGAAGTAAAACGCAGGAACGTGCCATCGCCCTTGGGAACTTTGTCATTTGCGTTGCTGCCAGTGGGAAAGAGCTCGATCTTGCGCGTCTCCAGGCGGAAATCGTCCGGAGTCTTGTAGGCAAAAAACTCATCGCTGTTGGCGACAATGTGGTCGTTCAGCTCGTGAAGGTAACTTTCAAAATGCTCTTCTGAGTTGGGAAAATTGCCATTCACCAGTGGCCAGCGGCGTGCCCATTCCATGCCCCATTCCAGCGGACGCACCACGCGGTTTGTGTCGCGCGTGGTGAGACGGGTCTCCCACGCATACATCCATTTTTGATAAATGCCAGCCATGAATTTAATGAAGAGGTCTAGTCTTAATTCTAAATGATGCAGAGTACTTTTCTGGTGCCCAGCCTGACGTAAGTGCCGCAGCTAAGTGAAATCCCGTACACTGTGCATACCGGAGCGAAGAGCCTTTGATCCCGACAAAACTTGAGCGTATCGCCCATGAGATCGGTGGTGAATTACGTGGCGCTTCTTCCGCGCCTGTTCCGGTTTCTTCATTAACAATCGACCGCATCTGCACGGATTCGCGCGGCGCTGCTCCGGGTGCACTGTTTGTTGCCCTGAAAGGCCAGCAGACGGATGGGCATCGCTTTCTTGCCGATGCATTCCGCAACGGCGCAAGCGCTGCGATTGTTGTGCAGGCCATGCTCGCCGGCGCTGAGCTTGATGATAAGTGGCCGTTAATCGCGGTTCCCGACCCGCTTCGCGGATTGCAAGCTCTGGCGCGTTGGCATCGGCGTGAATATTTTCAGCGCGTGCTGGCGATCACCGGTAGCAATGGCAAGACCATCGTTAAAGATGCTTTGAAGACTTTGCTTGCGGGCAGGCAGGTTCTGGCATCGCCCGGAAGTTACAACAGCCAGCTTGGGCTTCCGCTTGCAGTGCTTTCCGCGGAGAAGCCTGAGCCGCTGGCCATCCTTGAAGTCGGCATTTCTGCCCCCGGAGAAATGGCGGCACTGGAAGAGATCGC
>DATBVH010000517.1:0-2194 GCA_036515395.1 Candidatus Angelobacter sp. | reverse complement strand
CTGCTGTTGCAATTCAGTCCTCAGTTGGAAGAGATGGAGCGATTTTCACAGCAGGTAATACGGGCTGGTGCGCGGATATTGGCCCACGCAGTTTAAACGACGTTCGCGTCCCGCGAAACTGAAGAGATTGGCCTTGGGCTTTTCCTTCAGGCAGCAGGCGAGCCTCATGCTCCTTCCCGGGGGCTCGCCTGTTTGCAATTCTGCTGTTGCGGAATCTACAACAAGCTTGGTCGGTAGAGGGTTCTCACTTCTGTGTTTAAGTGAAAAGCTGCCCAATCCGATCAAGATTGATCTGCGAGAAATCGTTCACCACCAGATCAGCGCCAGCCTGCTTCAGCATGGATTCCCTGCCGTTGGCAGCGATACCAATACATTTCATACCCGCGCTTTTGGCGGCAAGAACGCCAGCAACAGCATCCTCAAATACCACGATGCCATTCGCATCCGTTTGTAGAGCTTGGGCAGCAAGGAAAAATAAGGCCGGATCAGGCTTACCGCGAACAACCTCATCTCCTGTTACGACCGCGCCAAAATGCTGACGGAGGTTCAATCTTTGCAATGTGTGTTCCACCCGCGCCCGGCCTCCTGAAGTTGCCACCGCACTCGGCACTGCAGCGGTATCAAGCTGCGTCATAAAATCAACAAAGCCTCGGACAAGCTGCAATTCTCCCGCGCGGGCCTGAAATAATTTGTCCTTTTCAGCGCCGTAGCTCGCGATTTGTTCTGGAGTAAGTTCGCCGAGAAAGTGCCGCAGAATTTCTTCACGCTTGGCGCCTTCGCGGACAAAAGAAAGATCGGCATCATTGACGTGCTTACTTTTCAAAACCAGAAAAGCTTTCCACGCCGCGATGTGCAAAGGATGGCTATCTACGATGACTCCATCAAAGTCGAAAATGATGCCGGCAAGCATTTGGGTTCCTATGAACCTCGAGTAGCCGATTGGAGTTTGGCTAATCCAGGCCAGGACTGCTGAGCGTGCTGATGATTGGATATTGTGCCGATATCGAGCAGATACTCAGAGATTGCATACCCGGCCATTTTGCCAACCATCTTTGGAAGCACGTCAAAGCCAATATCGGCTGGTCGTTGCCTGGGGAGATGATTTAAAAGCTCGGGTCCCGCGACCATCACACCTGCGAACGCCCAATTACCGGAAGGGCGTAACGGCTTCTCCACAAACTTTCGTACGACTGCATTTTCGTCGAGAGTGACGATTCCACAGCGGGATGGGTCAGGAACCTGACAGATGCCCAGCGTAGCTGCAAGACGTTTCAGCTTATGAAACGCCAGCATCTTGGATATGTCAACATTGGTTAGCACGTCAGCATAAAGCACAAAGAAGAAGCTTTCACCGGCGATAAATTCATGATTTTGTGCCAGCGTTCCCGCACTGCCAAGCAGTTCAGGCTCTTCCACAATGCGCATCCGTACTCCGGTCTTTTGTTTGCCGGCAAATTCCCGAACGACTTCCGCGTGGGCATGTGCATTGACCAGAATGTCAGTGATTCCGGCAAGCCGGCAATTATTAAGCCATATTTCCAGCAGCGGAACACCTTGAATCGGCAGCAGGCATTTGGGAATCCTGTCTGTAAAAGGGCGCAACCTTGTGCCGTGTCCAGCTGCCAGGAGAAAAGCCTTCATGCGATAAGAATAAATGATGGCGTACTAACGGGTGATTTTGCCACTGGCTCCTGCCATGGACGTTACCAGGGTGAGCTGTTTACGCTTCCATTGCCACGCAGACTGGATGATCTCCTGCAAAGAAGAGTGCTCAGGATTCCAGCCCAGCTCATGCATAATTCGCTTTGGACTGGCGCACAGAACAGCCGGATCACCTTCACGACGGGCGCTAATACGCAATGAAATCGTACGCCCAGTAACTTCGGCCGCTGTATTACATACTTCCCGCACCGAGTAGCTTCTTCCCAACCCAATGTTGTACGCACGCATGCCAGGTTTGTTCAGTTTTTGCAGCGCACAAATGTGCGCACTGGCAATGTCAAGCACATGTACGTAGTCGCGCAAGCATGTGCCGTCGGGAGTATCGTATTCATCGCCATAAATGTTAAAGATCTTGCGCTCTCCCGATGCCGTCTGGAGCAGAAGGGGAATAATGTGCGTTTCAGGGTCGTGGCGCTCGCCCAAATCTGCCGTAGCTCCGGAAGCGTTGAAATAGCGCAGCGCAGTCACGCTC
>DATBVH010000516.1:0-3300 GCA_036515395.1 Candidatus Angelobacter sp. | reverse complement strand
TTGCGGGATTGCTGCTGCAATTGGCCGTGCCGTGGGGCGCGAAAGTGGCCGCCGCAGGCCTGTTGGTTCTGCTGGCTACGCCGGTGCTGCGAATTGTTGTGGCCTGCCTGCAATTTTTACGGGAGCACGATTTCAAGTATGCTCTGGTGTCATTCGGAGTGCTGGCAATTGTGGTGCTGGCGTACGTGCTGGGCGTACAGGCCTGAAATTTATGTAGATTCACCGCTAAGAGCGCCAAAGGCCGCTAAGGAGTGAGAGATGAAGGGCCTGGGGTCTTCGCACTTATACATTTCCGGAGAGAATTGATGAAAAAGTACCTTCTGCTATCGATCATATTTTTTGCAGCCAGCGCATGTGCGTCTGCGCCAGCGTTACCCACGGTTTCTACATTTTCCATTGTTGCTATCGATCCACAAACGGGTGAGATGGGCGTGGCGGTGGCGTCGAGATATTTTTCCGTCGGCTCGGTGGTGCCTTGGGCCATGGCGGAGGTGGGCGCAGTGGCCACCCAGGCCAATGTCAACGTTGGCTATGGACAGCAGGCGCTGGATTTATTGCGTCAGGGATTGACTGCGCCGGAGGTCCTGAAAAAGGTTTTGGCTGACGACAAATTTGAAGGCAAAGATGGACGGCAGGTGGCAATCGTCGACGCGAAAGGAAATGTTGCCGCTTACACAGGTCCTAATGCGCCCAAGTGGGCCGGCGACCGGCAGAGTAAAACGTGGTCCGCACAGGGCAATATATTGGTAGGCGCGCAGGTGCCGGAAGCGATGGGCAAAGCCTTTGAAGCGACACAGGGTGAGCTGGCAGAAAAACTTTTTGCCGCGCTCAAAGCCGGAGACTCAGCGGGTGGCGATGCGCGAGGACGGCAGTCCGCCTCAATGCTGGTGGTGAAGAAGCTGGGCGGACGGAACATTAATAATGATCGCTACGTTTACATCAACGTTGACGATAATCCTGATCCGTTCACGGAATTGCGGCGGCTGCTGGATTTGAATTTGGCGTACAACTATGGCGACCAGACGTTTAAAGCGCTGGATGCGGGCAATATGCAGAAGGCACGCGCCGCTTCAGAGAAAGCTGTCCAATATTCACCCAATCGTGCGGGCGGACACATGACACTGGCGTTCCTGGACTATTTCACCGGCGATAAAGCGGCGTCGCTGAATGAGTTTGGCAAGGCCAGAACGATCAATCCCAAAGACTTCGACAAGCAATGGAAGGAAGAAGTGGAAGTTGATCGCTTCAAGCCCATGGCCAGCGACAAAGAATTTCTACAGAAATTGTTTCCCAACGGAGTTCCTCAATGATTCGCAATGATGCCTATGAGAATAAATTAATGCAGAGAATATTCGTTGGCGCATCCGCCACTGTGCTTTAATCGGTGATAGCGCCTTGACTGGAGTTCAGAAGTTGGACGGCGTTTTCGGATCACCCTCTTGATCCGATTAGCTTTTCTTTACTGCTCATCGACTCCCGAGCCTCAACGCCAGCCAAAGCGAAAGCCAAATGGAGGTCACCAATGCCTGCCTTGCTGACTGAAGCTCCCACGGAAACCGCTCCGAAAACCGCACCAGCGTTACCCGCTTTTACCTCACCCAGCAGCAAGCCGGGAATGGGCGCCATTCTTATGGATGGCGGCTGCCTGTATCGCGTATGGGCGCCGAATGCACAGGCTGTGACGCTGGGCGGCAATTTTTTTCACTCAGGCAATCCGTCCCCAATCGACTGGCAGGAAATCCCTTTGCAACGCGATTCCGAAACCGGCGAAGGCGCGTCTTATTGGTCGGCCTTTGTGCCGGGAGCGCTGCACGATTCGCATTACAAATTTCGCATCCGCAATGATGCAGCGCCGGCGGACTGGAAAAGCCCACGCTGGAAACATGACCCGTACGCCCGAGATGCTGTTTCGTTCAGCGGGAACTCCATCGTGGTGGACCGGAACTTTGACTGGTCGGGCGACAACTTCCAGATGCCGCCGTGGAATGAGCTGGTGATTTATGAGCTGCACATCGGGACATTTGGCCGCAATAAGCCCAATCAGAAATCTGACTTTATTTCTGCAATCGGGCGGCTCGATTACCTGCGAGATCTTGGCATCAACGCCATTGAGGTGCTGCCCGCGTTCGACTTCGATACCGATACTTCCATGGGATATAACCCGGGACTTCCGTTCGCGGTGGACAATGCTTACGGCGAGCTGAATGCGATGAAGAACTTCATCAAGGCGGCACACCAGCGCGGTATCGCCGTGATTCTGGATGTCGTCTATAACCACTTCGGGCCGGAAGGACTGGATGAATGCCTTGGCAAGTTTGACGGCTCGTATCCTCCGGGTACGCAAGGCATTTATTTTTATGAAGACGACCGTCGTCATACTTCATGGGGTGACCGGCCCGATTTCGGGCGTGGCGAAGTGCGTTTGTATATCCGTGATCACGCGATGACATGCCTGGAGGAAATTCGCGCCGATGGCCTGCGGCTTGATTCCACGGTTTCCATACGCCGCGTGAAGCGCCGGTATGACGACGCCGGACCAAATCCTGAAGGCTTTACCATGCTGCGCTATTTGGGTGAGGAGAAAAGGAAAAGTTCGCCGTGGAAAATTTTAATCGCGGAAGATCTGCAGAATGATGACACGCTGACCCGGGACGCTCTTTTTGGCGGCATTGGCCTCGACGCGCAGTGGGACAACTGGTTTTCAGGCCGCGTGCGCAACGCGATGTTCGCGTTCGACGATAACCAGCGCAATCCTCAGCAAGTGGCTGAGGCGATCAGCAAGTCTTATAACTCCTCCGGCGCTTTTCAGCGAGTGCACTATACGGAATCGCACGACGACGCCCACAAGGCGCGCATTCCCAGCCTGATTGACGGCAACAATCCAGGGAGTGTATTTGCGCTGCGGCGCACCGCGCTTGGCGCCGCTCTTATGCTTACCACGCCGGGAATTCCCATGCTGTTCATGGGACAGGAATTTCTGGAATCGAAGCCATGGAACGACGGCTCGGATTTTGCGCTGGATTGGAGCCGGATTGACAGTTTTTCCGGAATGGTGGAACTGCACCGGCGATTGATCCGTCTGCGGCGCAACCAGGACAACAATACGCGAGGATTGCGCGGCGATAACGTAAATATCTTTCACGTTAATCCTGAAGGCGTGATTGCGTTTCATCGCTGGGCACAGGGCGGGCCGGGTGACGATGTAGTCGTTGTGGCCAACCTTGGCAACCGCCGCTGGGACAGCTACAATGTCGGGTTTCCCCGCGAGGGCACATGGTACCTGCGCTTCAACAGTGACTA
>DATBVH010000515.1:0-7283 GCA_036515395.1 Candidatus Angelobacter sp. | reverse complement strand
TGTCATGGGCTTTCCCATCCACGGTAGCGGCGTCACAGTCACAGAAGTCGAGCAGCCCGCAGCTGAGGCCGGCAATATCCCGCTGCAACTCACCATTAATGGGAAGCAGCAACAGCTCACGCTCGACCCGCGCACCACGCTGCTTGATCTTCTCCGTGAGAAGCTACAACTCACCGGCACAAAGAAAGGTTGCGATCACGGCCAGTGTGGCGCATGCACCGTTCTGGCCAATGGCCGACGCATCAATAGCTGTCTCTCGCTGGCGGTGACGCATGAAGGCGAGCAAATCACAACCATAGAAGGTTTGGCCCAGGGCGATCAGCTGCATCCGGTGCAAGCGGCGTTCCTGGAGCATGACGGATTCCAGTGCGGCTACTGCACGCCGGGGCAGATTTGCTCCGCCGTCGCGCTTTTACAGGAAGCCAGGCGCGGCGACGCGAGTTACGTCACCGCCGATCTGCGAAAAATCGGCACCGCTGATCTGACCACAAACGAAATTCGTGAGCGCATGAGCGGCAACATCTGCCGTTGCGGTGCTTATCCGGGAATTGTGGCGGCGATCGAGGAAGTTCATTCTCCGCAAAAACGCGAAGGCGCGTGAGGAAAAAATCATGAACTCTTTTGAATATAAGCGGGCAGAGCAGGAACAGGCTGCGATTGACGCCATCGTAAGCGGCAAAGACGCGAAGTTTCTTGCCGGTGGCACCAACCTGATCGACCTCATGAAGAACGGCGTGCAAACTCCCTCGCGGCTGGTTGATATCAATCGCGTGCCGCTCACCAACATTGAAGCCATCCCAGGCGGAGGCCTTCGCCTGGGCGCACTGGCGCGCAACAGTGACACAGCCAACCATCCACTGGTGCGAAAAAATTATCCTCTGCTCTCGCAGGCCATTCTCTCCGGCGCTTCGCCGCAGCTGCGCAACCTGGCCACAAATGGCGGCAATCTGCTGCAGCGGACGCGCTGCCCTTACTTCATGGACCCGGCATTTCCCAAGTGCAATAAGCGCTCGCCGGGAACTGGCTGCGGTGCGCGCGAAGGCATCCATCGCCGCCACGCCATTCTGGGCGCGAGTGAGCAATGTATCGCCGTACATCCCTCTGATATGGCAGTCGCTCTGGCCGCGCTCGGCGCGTCAGTCCGCGTGCGCGGACCAAAGGGCGAACGCATGATTCCCATTGCAGATTTTCATCGCTTGCCGGGAACCACGCCGCAGGTGGACACGAACCTGCAACCCGACGAGTTGATTCTCTCCATTGATCTGCCGCAGTCTCTCTACGCCGCGCACTCTCATTATTTAAAGATCCGTGATCGCGCCAGCTATGACTTTGCCCTGGTCTCTGTAGCTGCCGCGCTGGAAATGCAAAGCGGCTCGATCAAAAGCTCACGAATCGCACTCGGCGGAGTTGCACATAAGCCCTGGCGAGCAGAAAAAGCCGAAGCACTGTTAGCCGGCAAGCAGCCAAACGCCGCCACGTTTGAAGCCGCAGCCACTGAGGCTCTCAACGGCGCGCAGCCGCTAAAGCAGAACGCATACAAAATCGAACTGGCCAAACACACGATTGTGCGCGCGCTCACGCTGGCAGGAGGTGTGGCATGAGCATTATTGGATCGCCGCTCACTCGCGTTGACGGCAAACAGAAGGTTACCGGCACGGCAAAATTTACCGCTGAATTTGAAATCCCGCAGCTCGCTTACGCCGTAATGGTTACCAGCACAATTCCCAGCGGCCAGATTGCCGGCATGGATACCTCCGCCGCAGAAAAAGCGCCGGGCGTGCTTGCCGTCATCACGCCGCGCAACGTGCAACGCCTGCCCGGCGCAGAGCGCCGCATCACCGTCTTGCAAGATACAAACGTGTATTACCAGAACCAGCCTATCGCGATTGTGGTCGCGGAAACACTGGAGCAGGCACAGCACGCGGCCCAACTCGTCCGCACGCGCTATGACACCAAGCCGGCCAAGCTCGATTTTGAAGCAGGCTTCCCGCAATCGTATCCCGGAGAACACAACGGCGAACCCGGCGATGCCGGATGGGGAGACGTAAATGCAGGACTCGCCCAGGCCGAAGTGAAAGTTGAAGAGACGTACACCACGCCGATCCACCATCACAATCCCATGGAGATGCACGCTGCCATCGCGCAATGGGATGGCGACAAGCTCACGCTGCATGACACAACGCAATCCGTAACCAATCGGCGAAGCTACGTGGCAAAAATGTTCGGCATCCCTGAAGACAACGTGCGCGTGATCGTTCTTTTCGTCGGCGGAGGCTTTGGCTGTAAGGGCCAGACCTGGGCCCCTGCGGTGCTTGCTGCGCTGGCGGCAAAGCAGGTAAAGCGTCCGGTGAAGTTGGTGACGGAGCGTCCACAGATGTTTGGCATGGTTGGCGCGCGTCCGCGTACGCACCAGAAGCTGAGCCTGGGCGCCACCCGCGAGGGCAAACTCACGGCCATCAAGCATGAAGTGCATGCGAACACTTCAATGATTGAGGATTATCTTGAGTCTTCGGCATTTGCCACGCGCGTAATGTATGACTGTGCCAACGTGCAGACCATTCATCGGCTGGTGCAGATGAACCTAGGCACGCCGACCTATGACCGCGCTCCCGGCGTCGCTACCGGAACCTATGCGCTTGAAGTTGCCATGGACGAACTCGCCTACAAGCTCAAGATGGATCCGCTGGAGCTGCGGCTCAAAAATTATGCTGAGGTTGATCCCAGTAACAAAAATCCATTTACTGAAAAAAGTCTGCGTGAGTGTTACAAGCGCGCGTCAGAAAAATTTGGCTGGGCCAAACGCAACGCTGAGCCGCGCTCCATGCGTGATGGCGACTTGCTCGTGGGCTGGGGCATGGCCACGGAAACCTATCCCGCGCGACGTCTCCCTTGCAGCGCCTTGGTCCAGTTCCAGCCCGACGGACGCGTCCTTGTCGCCGTCGGCACCCAGGAGATCGGCAACGGTATTTATACCATCATGACGCAGGTTGCGGCTGATGCGCTGGGCGTTCCGCCTTCTCTCATCGACGTAAAAATCGGCGACACCACTTTGCCGCCAGCGCCCATCTCCGCCGGTTCCATGTCCACGGCCAGCGTTACTCCCACTGTTCACGATGCAGCCATGCAGGCCCGCAACAATTTGCTGGGCCTCTCCGCATCAGACCCGCAATCGCCGGTGCATGGCGTTGCTGCAGATCAGATTGCTATCAGTGACGGAAAGATTTCCCCCAAGTCGTCTCCCGGCAAGTCGGAAGATTTTCGCGCATTGCTGGCGCGCCACGGCAATCAGCCGGTGGAAGGCAAAGCCAGCCTCAAGCCCGATCTTGATACCAAAAAGTTTTCTTCACATTCTTTTGGTGCTGTCTTTGCTGAAGTTGCCGTTGATCCGCTCACGGTCATGCCTCGCGTGCGCCGCGTTGTGGCCGTCTATGACGTAGGCCGAATCATGAATGCCAAAACTGCGCGCAGTCAGTTCATCGGCGGCATTGTGTGGGGTGTAAGCCTTGCGCTGTTTGAAGATACGCAAATGGATCCGCCCACCGGCCGCTTCACTAACGCCAACTTGTCTGAGTATCACGTACCGGTGAATCTCGATATAGGCGAAATCGACGTTTCAGCGCTCGATATCCCGGACACCAAGCTTGATTCCATGGGCGCGCGCGGCATTGGTGAAATTGGAATCACCGGCACCGGCGCTGCAGTCGCAAATGCCATCTTTCATGCCACCGGCCAGCGCGTTCGTGATCTGCCAATCACGCCGGACAAATTGCTTTGAAGTTTGCGACATAATTTGCTGGCTTCAGAATGTTCATCGATTCGCGGCTCGTAATCAGCTCATTATCGCGAAGCTTTTCTTCTGCTTGGTTCCCAGCAGTGCGATCCCTATCCCCCGACCATCGGACCTCTGGCTAAGAGCTAAGAGCCAAAAGCTAAGAGCCAACCGCTGCCCTCTGTTAAAATTTGTGCAGTTTCACTGAGGGCCAAGACACTTTGAGACAACTCCCTGCAATCGTGGTTCACGGCGGCGCCTGGGCCATCCCTGACGACATGGTTGAAGCCCATACTCACGGCGTGCAAATGGCGCTGAATAAAGGCTGGCACGTTCTGGAAGGCGGCGGCTCGGCGATGGACGCCGTGGAAGCCGCTATCGTCTGCATGGAAGACGATGAAACCTTTGACGCCGGCCGCGGCAGCTTTCTCACCCGCGACGGCCGCGTGCAACTCGATGCCCTCATGATGGATGGCGCTACTTTGCGCGCCGGTGGCGTTGGCTGTGTGGAGCGCATTCGCAATCCCATTCGCGCTTCCCGGCTGGTGCTGGATAAAAGCCCTCACGTTTATTTTGTCGCGGAAGGCGCGGAGCGTTTTGCCCAGGAACACGGCATGGAGCTTTGCCGCAATCAAGATCTGGTGATTGAGCGCGAGGTCCAGCGCCTGAAAGAAGCCCAGGAAAAAGAAGCTGCCGGCCATCCTGACCTCACTTTTGCCGGCCCACTCTCCAGCCATGACACAGTGGGCTGCGTCGCGCTCGATGCCAATGGCAACATCGCTGCCGGCACATCAACCGGCGGCACGCTCAACAAAGCTCCCGGGCGCGTGGGCGACTCTTCTCTTATCGGCTGCGGCTGCTATGCCGATAATTTAAGTGCTGCCAGTTCCTGCACCGGATGGGGCGAACCCATCATGAAGCTGGTCTTAGCCAAGTGGGCTGCCGACAAAGTGCGCACCGGCGGAGCGCCTGACGCAGTAGTGCAGGAAGCCATGGCCTACCTGAAAAATCGGCTCAACGGACACGGCGGCATGATCCTGCTGGACCAGCGCGGCCGCTTCGGAATCGCCCACAACACACCACGCATGGCCTGGGCTTACAAGAACACAGAGCGCGAAAATGTGGGAATCAACTGCTAGGCCTTCAATACAATCTGAAATCCATTTCGATATTCATTTCCGCTGCTACCGGACGACCATTACAAGTAGCTGGCTTAAATCTCCACGTATTCACGGTGTCTAATGTAGTCCGGGCAAATCCGTAAGCGTCGGAGCCTAGCGCCTGTGCGGAAACTACATTTCCTTCATTGTTAACTATCACGGTAATAACGCTTACAGCTTGTTGTCTCGCATCCCTCGCACCTTTGGGAAAGCTTGGTTCGGGCGTACTTATCGCAACCGGCGGTTTCTCGTGATCGCACTCTTCAACCTCTATCGCATTTTCGGGAACTTTGAAAAGATCATCGTTCGGATGCGTTGGTTTGATGGAAATGTGATCTATCTCGAATGGAGCAAGACTCTCACGAAATATTTGTACTTTCTGTGGATACATGCTCATGCCTGGCGACGAATAGTCTGAATACTCCTTGTGGCTCTTCCCGCTTGAACTCTCGTGCAACAGTATTGACGTTGCTGCATCGAAACACAGCTTGGTTTTTGATTGAGGCGCTTTCTGGTCGAAGCACCAAGCATCATGCCCTTCGATCTTCTGCTTGCGAACGTTGCCAAAGGAGAGGGTTTCACGGGTGGCGAACCGCGGTGGCCGGCTTGGGTCCCAGCTATAGTCAAAGTCCTTCAATCCCATGCCAAATAAGGTTTCCTGCCCAGGAGGAATGTATTGCTTGGCTCCCAAAATGACACGTTCTTCAGTGCGGCCATCTGACTCCAGCGTAAAACGCGCACGATCATGATCACGGACGATCGTCAGCGTTCCACGGCGCTCGAGCTTCGGATCATTGGGATTTACGATTAACGTGGCCTGAAGAATGTAAGGGCCCACAGAGGCAAGATCGGTTGCCTTATGCACCGCATCCAGCAGTTGCTGCGGCGATGGAGCTTGTTCGGCTGATGCAAAAATGAAGCTGAAGCAAAGTATTGAAGCAAGTGTGGTGTTTCTCATAGCCTCTAATTAATTAGCTCTTTTGACGAGTTGCTCTAGACCCAGCTCTCTTTTTGTTGATCAACGCACATAGTACAGGACATGCGTTTCAATTTCCGTTGGTATTGTCTTACCGCCGCACGTCGCCGGAGCGTAGCGCCATTGTTGGAAAGCGCGGCGTGCGCTTTCGGTAAACGAGTCGCCAGGAGAATATTCTACGGAAATATTGCTCACACTGCCATCGGCTGCAACCCACCCATAGAGATAGACAACCGCCTCGCGTATCCGCCGCAGGTCCTCAATTGGGATTTCCGGATTCACGTCTTTGATCTTTCGCGGCGGAGTAATTTCTTCGCATGTCGGGAACCCGCTCGTGCCTTCCGGGGGATCAAACATGTCGGGAGTGAAGCTTGCCTTGCTGATGGTGATGTCCCTTACTTCCAACAATTTTCTGTCTTGTTCCTTCACAATGATTCGGGACGGAAAATATCTGTGTTCGAACGTGCCAAACTCCTGGAATTCGATGTCCCCAGCCTTCCACCCCCTTGCTCTTACGAGTACTGAGATAGCTGAATCGAAGCAGAACTTGCTAAGCCCGTCTTGATTGCTTTCGAAGCACTCTAATGGCTTACCGTGATCTTTCTCTTTAGATTGTTTGAGGTTGATGTTGTCCGGTATCCCATTCACCCGCCACAACTGATCGAGTTCCCGTAAGACTAAAAGGTGGGGGAAGGGAATCGGCCGGGTTCGAACGATGTAAAGCGTGTTCTCTTTGATCCATCGGCCTTCACGGTAGCCCGGCAGGTTTAGATCGGAATGGTAAAGCCCTTTGTCCCGGAGAATAGTGATCCGCCCCGATGTCTCTTTGGAGGTGCCCGGGTTCAGCACAATGGTTGCATTTAGTTGATAGGGACCAACGGTGGACAGATCGGATACTCTTCGTGAAAGATCCACAAGTTCCCGCGGCGTCCGGGCAGATTCTGCCGCGAAGACACTGGCGCTAAGGCAAAACAGCAATAAGACCCGACGTCTTGTCTTACTTGTCATAATGCAACAACGAAAACACTTCTGTCCCATCAAACTTCTTGCGGCCATTCAGGAAATCGAGCTCCACCACAAAGCCCATGCCTTCAACCTTGGCGCCCAGTGACTGCGAAAGTTGCAGACAGGCATTGGCCGTTCCACCTGTTGCCAGAAGGTCGTCCACAATAATCACTCGCTGCCCTGGCTTGATGGCGTCTTTATGGATTTCCAGCGTGTCCGTGCCGTATTCCAGGTCGTAAGTCCACTTCACCGTTTCCGCGGGCAGCTTGCGCGGCTTGCGGATGGGCACAAACCCGGCATTCAACCGATACGCCAGCGCGGGCCCAAAGATGAATCCGCGGGCCTCAATGCCCAGCACTAGATCGACATTGTG
>DATBVH010000514.1:0-7695 GCA_036515395.1 Candidatus Angelobacter sp. | reverse complement strand
CTTATCCCGGCAAGCAATTTGCCACTTTGACGCTGACCGTGGCCGGCAACAAGCTTTTTCCCTCGATGAAGATTCATCGTCGCATCACTGAGGGCGAAGCCGATAATGTGTGGTCGTTTTACAAGATGGTGAAAGCCAAGCTGGAGCCGACGCACAAACCAAAATCAAACTAAACCCTCAGCGAGTTCGACGAATAAATGAGATTTCAGACCGCTCACGCTGCTTTGCGGCGCAATTTCCCACGGGCGCTGCCTGAGGGACGCTTGCGCGTGCTCTCCGCCGTCTCGCGGCTCACCAGCTTATTGAAGTTACTACGCTGGCCGTCGGCGGTTGTGTCCTGCACCAGCAGCGCCAGGCCGCTCTCGTCAAACTTCTGCAGCCACTCGTCCCATTCAATGTGCTCCAGCGACTTTTCACCGCTGAATCCCGGAAAATCCAGGCGGATCATGCCGACGTCCTCGCTGCCTCCGGTCCCACGCACGCAAGCTGGGCGTGCATTGCGATCTTCGGCCCATTGGCGAATTTCATCATGATCCATGAGCGTGCGCGCGCTTGACTTAGACCGCCGTGCGGATGACGATCCTGAAGTTTTGCGTGAATCGCTGCCGCGTGAAGTACTTCCTGACGACCGACCACGTACGGAGTTGCTGCTCTTATTTTGTGATCTTCCTTGCTCGCTGCCGCTCCGTGAACTGGTTCTGCTCTTTGAAGCAGTTTTGGTTCTTGAACCAGAAGCAGAACCGCTTCTCGAACTGCTGCTCCTGGAGGCTCCGCGTGAAGATGAGGCTCCGCGTGAAGACGACGATCTTGCACCCGAAGTGCGCGAAGAACTGCTTTTACGTGCTCTGCCACTTAATTTTGAAGGCATTTGGAATCCCCTTTCTCTATATCCTTGTGCGATGAAATGGCTAGCGCGGCAGGATGCCAAGCATGTCACCAAATATCCTGGCGCTCTCTGTGTTGCTGTGCGCACTCTGAAGAGGACTTGTGATTAGATAGATAGTAATGATCCAAGCTTGAGTCGCTTGCGGGCACTCCTCCGCAGGCGAAATCCTGAGCACGACGAAAGATCTCTGGTAGCGATGATTCAACTCTCAAATGCCGGCAAACGTTTTGGCCCCAAGGTCCTCTTTCAGGAACTCGACTGGCTGATTACGCCGCATGATCGCGTAGGGCTGGTGGGCGCCAACGGCACCGGCAAGACCACTCTGCTGAAAATCCTTGCCGGAACGGAGTCACTCGATTACGGCACTATCACGCAGCAGCGCGGCATACAGAGCGGCTACCTGCCGCAGGATGGTCTGTCGCTTTCCGGACGCACGGTTTTTGCCGAGTGTCTCTCTGTATTCGAACACGTGCACCAGATGCAGCGTGAGCAGGAAGAACTGGCGCGGCGGATGGCGGAGGTCGATCACGCCAGTGCGGAGTATCAGCAGATTGCCGAGCGCTTCCATCGCATACAGGCAGAGATGCAGGCACGCGATGGATACACCATTGAAGCTGAAGTTGGGACAGTGCTGAATGGTCTGGGCTTTAAGAAAGAAGATTGGCAGCGGCGGACGGAAGAATTTTCCGGTGGCTGGCAGATGCGTATTGCTCTGGCCAAACTGCTGCTGCAAAAACCTAACCTGCTGCTGCTGGACGAGCCCACGAACCACCTTGATCTTGAAACCCGCAACTGGCTGGAGCAATATCTGGTCAACTATCCGCATGCCTATGTGCTGATTTCGCATGATCGTTATTTCCTGGACGTGACGGTAAAGAAGACCGCGGAAATATGGAACAAGCAGGTCTTTTTCTACTCCGGCAATTACGAGAAATATCTGGCGCAGAAAGCGGAGCGCCGCGCGCAGCTTGAGGCAGCGTACACGAACCAGAAAGAAAAGATTGACCAGCTTGAGGCGTTTATCAACCGCTTCCGCTATCAGGCCACAAAAGCCAAGCAGGTGCAGAGCAGGATCAAAGAGCTGGACCGGATGGAGAAGATTGAAATCCCTCCGGAAGAGAAGGCCATTCATTTTTCTTTTCCGCAACCCCGGCCCAGCGGACGCATGGTTGCCGAAGCCAAAGACCTGAGTAAAAGCTATGGCGCCAAGCAGGTTTTTTCGGGCGTAAATTTCGTGATCGAGCGCGGAGACCGCATTGCCCTAGTTGGCGTGAATGGAGCGGGCAAGTCTACGCTGATCAAATTGCTGGCAGGTTCAGAGCAGGCCACGTCAGGAGAGCTGCGGCTGGGCCACAATGCCGATGTCGATTACTTTGCGCAGGACCAATACAAAGCTCTTGATCCCAACGCGCGCATGCTCGACGACCTGTTTGAGGCTGCACCGCGTTCCACGCAAACGGAGCTTCGCAGCCTGCTTGGCAGCTTTCTCTTCTCTGAAGATGACGTTTTCAAGACCATCGGCGTTCTCTCCGGCGGAGAGCGCAATCGTTACGCGCTGGCCCGCATGCTGTTGCATCCATCGAATTTCCTGCTGCTGGACGAGCCAACAAACCACCTTGACCTTCGCGCCAAGGACGTGCTGCTGGATTCCTTGCAGAAGTTTACGGGCACTGTCGTGTTCGTTTCGCATGACCGCTACTTCATCGACAAGCTGGCGACGCGCGTCTTTGAAATTGGAGATGGCCGCGTGGAAACTTTCCCCGGCAACTATGAAGATTATCTCTGGCGGAAGGAGGGAAAAGGATCGGCTGTGGACGGCGCAGTTTCCTCTGGTCCTGCCACGCCTGCTGCTAGCATGGCGACCAATCATCAGGAGGCTGCGGGCCAAGCTGAGCCGGAAGCAAAGCAAAAGCGCCTGAATCCGATCAAGCTGAAGCAGATGAGGGAACGCCTGGTGGAAGTGGAGGAAGAAATCGCGCGGCTGGAAGCAGCTATATCGACTGCAGAAACCGTGCTGCAAGACTTTGTGAGCGTGGAAGAGACGCAACGGCAGACGGATTTACTCGAACGCTCCCGTGAGGAACTGCAGCAACGCATGTCTGAGTGGGAAGAGATGTCGACTGTGCTGGAGAGCTGAACCACCTCACATGGGATTGGGAGACTCCTTTTTGTTTTCCGAGGGCTGCGTTTGATTGACGGCGGGCGACTGGACTGCCGCTTGCGGCTGGTCCGGCACTGTGACCCAGCCAGTGAGAGCCCCAATCCGGTTTGACTTGTGATCGATTACACCCAGGCGCAGCATATAGTTCCCCGGTAGAAGATCAACGGATTGGTTGCACGGCAGTGCTGACTGCATGACTTTGCTGAAGGTGTTCGCGTCAAGCTTGGCATTCACCGTACCGCCACCGGAGCCAATGGGTTTTCCGTTTACGGGAAAAGCCCAGGCTATACAACTGAGTTCCGCGTATTCCAGCCCATCCTCTTTCTTATCGAACGCAATCGTGCGTGGATCAACCGCAAATTTTACGATCACCTTATTGTGCGTTTCTGCCGAAGGCGGAACAACCTTGGCCTGAAATAACAGACCCGTGGAAACCGGGAGATCGGGGTCCAGCGCCTGGGCAAAGTCAATGGATGTCTGCTTAATTTCCTTTTTAGTTCCCGGAAGGATTGAAGGGTCCACAGCATAATATCCCTGACGGTAGCGCAGCTTCACGCCCGGACGCGTGGTCTTGACCTCTATTTTCCGCATCTTGCCGTCCCATGTTTTATTCGCCGGGGTGTAGGAAGTAGTGTAATAACTGGAACCATCATCAATGCTGGCGCGAATCCCGAGATCGAGATCATTACGGTTCATGAAAGCCTTGCCGCCGGTGCGCTCCGCCATCTCGCGCAAGGAACTTTGTGCCCCATATCGGTTCAACATGGGCCGAAAAGCATCACCCGAAAGGCCGGCGGGATCAACGGGATAAATTGCAATCTGGGCTTCCATAAGCGCGTCCGACATCTGCTCAACCTCGCGCGAATAGTTGTCCATGTATAGCGGGCCATTTCTGGGTTCCATATTGGGCATGGTGTCCACCACAAAGGACTCGGACATCCAAATGAGATTCTTACGTCCTTTGTAAGCGCTCATGATGCGCGCCAAGGACCTGAAAGCATCCAGCGTAGCCCATACATGGTCCACTCCCATGGTGCCGAACGTGCTTTTATGCTTGTACTTCTCATCGTCAGGCGAGGTTGTGACCAGTTGCGAGCCCTGGCCCTTGAACTTGCGTATGGATTCCTTTAGCGCCTCGTGATCTGTAGTGAAATCATGCAGCAGCCAGAGCTTATTTCCCAAGGCAAAGATTGCAGTAGGTTGGCTCGGTGGCGTAGTGTCAAGATATTTTAGAAGTTGATCATGGGCATAAGCCAAGCTAGGAAAGCTGGTGTTAAGCACGTCAAGCAGAATGATATTGTATGAACTATTGCCTTTATACTGCCGAACATTGGTGTAAACATCCGATGGCAGATGAAGATTGACCTGCTGCGCCGCCTGCTGCGGATCTGGGTGCAAGAAGCTAAAGTCCCGTTTTGCCTGTTCCTTGCCATTCTCAAAAACCTGGACTTCCTCCGGTTTCAAATCTGACACAGTACGCCCCTGAGCGTCAGTAGCAACTAAATCCAGAATTACAAGCCTGGTAGTGGTCCTGTACACGTATTCCGGCGGTTTCTGGTCGCCCGCAGGCTTGCTTTCCTGAGACTGTTCAGTCTGCGAGTAGAGATGGCACGAAGCAATAGCTAAGAAGACGACGACAAAGGAATACGCAAAACGTTGTTTCATTGAAATTCCTCATGGGGGTTTAGCAAGGGGGTAGTTGTGGAACACTATAACCTATGAGGAAATCAATTTCCAGCAGTACCGTTCTAAAAAATGTCTTAAAAAACAAGCTATGGTTATCTAAGATATTATTCCTACCTCAGGGCACCACGACCTGAGCACTGGCTGTGCCCATCTTGTTTGTGGCACGATCCAGTACGCCCATGCGCAACGCGTACGTGCCGGGCTTTAATTCAAGCTGGCGGTCGCAGGGCAGAAAGCGCTGTTGCATCATCTGCTGATAATCTTTGGCATTCAGATTCGCATTCAACGTGCCGCTGGACATCGTCGGCTTGTCCTTGTCTTTGCCATAAGCCCAAACCGTGCAGCTCAAGCGCGCGAACTGATTGCCGCCGTCTTTCTGTTCAAAGGCCAAAGTTCCAGGATCGATGTGGAAGGTCACTACCACTTTCTTGTTCTTCTCTGACGGAGGCTGCACCTGTGCCTGGAAAAGAATCTGTGTAGCTGCAGGGGCGTCGAGTTCCAGTGAGCGGCTGAAGTTTTCCGCTACGGCATCCGAATCTTCTTTGTTGATCTTTACCGGATCAACGGCATAGTAGCCTTCTCGATAACGCAAGCTCATGTTTCCCCGATTGCTTTTTACCTGGATCCTGCGGAACTGGCCGTCCCAGTTTTTGTTGTCAGGATAATAGGTGAGCGTGTAGTAGGTTGAGCCATCTTCAATGCCGGTACGAAGGCCCAGCACCAGGTCATTGCTGTTCTTGAACGATTTCCCTCCCGTGCTTTCGGCCATGTTGTCCATGGTGTGCTGGGAAGCCAGATGATCGTCTTTGCCCACGGCTCCCGCGTCGACTGGATATACAGCTACCTGCGCCGCCATGAGCGAGTCGGAAACTTTCTTCACCAGCACTGCGTAGTCCTTGAAAGGAGCATTCGTCTGCAGGTTCTGCGCGGACGATTGTGGATTCCCAGCGTTTTTGAGGCTCTGCCCATCCATATTGAGCTGGTTCATTGATTCTGGAAAAAGCACGAGCGGAAAGCTCTCTGAAAGCCAGATCAAATTTTTCCGTCCAGGATATCCAGCCAGAACCTTGGCCAGCGCATTCAACTGATTCAATGTTGTCTCAATGCCACGCTCGCTGGTGTGGTAGTCGCCTCGCGTCGTGAAGGCCGATGCGCGCGATTCAATGCTTTCGCTGTTGATGGTGGTAGCAGGCGGCCGATATTTGGCGACAGCTGCACTCAATGCCTTGTTGTCTGTAGTGAAATCATGCAGCAGTTTCAACTGGGTTTGCAGAGCGAAGATGGCGACCGGGCGTCCAAGCTCCGCCGAATTTAAAAACTTGAGCAGCTGATCGCGGGCATACGCATGTTCCGCAAAATCGCCATTGACCGCATCAAACAGGATTACGTTCAGGCTGTTGGACTGGAACTTGGGCGCGTTTGTAACCACAGATGGCGGCAGTTGCGCTTGTGCCGATGGCGCTCCGCCCGGATGCTCAAAATTGAAGCCACTGATCTTTTGTGGCTTGCCATCCTCGAGCAGGGTAAGGTCAGAAGCCTTCAGATCGGTCACGGGCTGGCCTTTGCTATCCGTGGCCACCACATCCACTACCACCAGGCGCGTGTTCGTGCGCAGTGTCTGGTCGGAGTGCACCACGTCTTGCGGATTCGCGGTGTTGGTTTGGGAAACAGCGGTCAAGAAAATTAACCCAAGCAGAGAGAGTGCGAGCGCACGGCACAGCATAGTCCAACGCATAGATTGACCTCTAGAACCTAATTAGCTGCGCACCACCCCCGTTGCGGGCCATTCTAGCCTGTTTCGCCGTAAATGCAACAGATTCTCAGCCTCGGGTAGTGTCCTATTAGTGCGTTGATGCGCTTTACCGCCAAAAATTCAGCGAAAGCAGTGTATAAGGTCAGCGGGCCGCGTCCGCGTTTCAGCACGAGCGCAGCCCTAACCAAAATTCACCTGCAACGAGGCGAAAAATGGCTGTTGATGATTTTACCCGTGAACGGCAAAGCGTCCACCGAATGCTCACCCTTCTAAACAGTTCTCTCTTGTCTGTTGTGTCGAAGCTGGAGCATCTATCCAAAAATGAAGCATTCACACCGCAATATCTGGAGGGGCTGCGAAAGCGATCCCGCGAGATTGAAGCGGAACTCAAGGCTATGTACAACTTCTGAACTGACCCGCCGAAAGGCGGGTTTCCCTTTGGGCTTACTAACCTGATTACCCCATCCGTTGTGGCTGTACCCCAGAATGTTCATATCTCGTAAGTAACCTTGATCCACCAGCCAATACAGGCGAAAATCGGCACTCTCCCCCAAGAAAGCAGTAGTATGCCCGAACGAACATCCCTCTATTACGGCGACAACCTTACCGTTCTCCGCGATCCGACATATATTGCGGCTGAGTCCGTTGATCTTGTGTATTTAGACCCGCCATTCAAGAGCGACCAAGATTTCAATGTGCTTTACGAGGAAAAAGACGGCACTCTCTCTGAGTCGCAGATGCGGTCTTTTCAAGATACTTGGCATTACGATAAGAAAGCGCAAGAGCTATACGAGGAAACAGTAAATTTTGGTCCTGAAAAAGTAGCAACCACATTGGAAGCGCTTATGTCCTGTCTGGGACGTAGCGACATGATGGCCTATCTGGTTAATATGGCCCCGCGTCTTTCAGAGTTGCGCACAAAGCTAAAGAGTACTGGCAGTCTCTATTTGCACTGCGATCCGTCTGCAAGCCACTATTTGAAAATGGTGCTGGATTCTGTTTTTGGCCCAGCCCAATTTAGAAATGAAATTGTTTGGCGCAGGACTGGAGCGCACAGCAATCCACGGCGGTTTGGTGGCATTCACGATACGCTGCTCTTTTACTCAAAAACGGACGAATATTATTTTAAGCCATTGCCTCAGCCCTACATGAAGGGCCATGTAGAAAAACGCTATCGAAAAGATGAGACGGGGAAACTTAAATTTATCA
>DATBVH010000513.1:0-4338 GCA_036515395.1 Candidatus Angelobacter sp. | reverse complement strand
GCCGCCAGGGCCGCGCCGCGCATGATCGAAATGTATTTCTTCAGCATGGTCAAAAACCTAATTTGCCGTGGCCAAAAAAGTAATCGTCTCCAGCAATGGTTGCGGTCCAACCGTGTTCTTCACCTGCACCTGCAGGGTCTTGGTGATTGGTGTTGCATAGTTGTCTGCGGCATCCAGTGTGGTAAAACCCGCAGTGGTTAGCGTCACGTTATTCAACAGCCAGCTCACGTTCGCAGGCGGAGGCGTGGAAATCTGCGCTGCCAGCCGGTAATTCGGGCTGCTGGAATTCGATTTGCTCACCACTACGTCAAAAGCGCTGCTTACCTGATACACGGCGCCGGTCAGGTGCGTGTAATTCACGCATGCCGAGGTATGAAAACTTCCCGGAAAAGCGGCCGTGCCAAAGTCCAGGCCAACATTGTTGGTTCCGGCGTTCGTCAATGGACAGAAGCCCGTTGTTCCTACTGACGGATTGTTCTGGAAAATCAGGGTGATGGAAGACTGCACGCTCATGGTGATGGTGAGTTGGCCGGAGCTGGTTTGCGCCGCCGCGCCCGAATCCAGCAGGCACAGCAGGCAGCTCATCATGAGCAGGGCTTTCATTCCACCGAATTTGAAGTTGCAGCTCATCATCAGTCGAAGGCAGCCACAAGCTGCCAGTTATCTTTGCTTCACTCTTGCACTCTTGCTGTATTTCACCGGAGCAGCAATCGTAAAGTGACGTACCGTTCTGACCTGTGACGCTAATCACTGCCCACTTGGCTCGGCCTTGGCAAAACGTGCTGACCGGAAGAGTCTGGTTGCCAAAAGTACAATCCGCTGTGGGGCTGGGTACATTGGTCTTTCGTGATGCCAGCAGTCTAAGCGGAACCTCACAAAGTGCAAACGGTACTTCAGTCACTATCGTGAACTGAGCAAAAACACCTGTATTTGGGCAAGTTTCCTGAGCTTACATGAATCGTATCCCGGTTTCAGCAGATGTAAATAAGGGGTTTCATCTCTATGTGCCGGAATAGTAATGGGAGGGTGGTTTCTACGTGATTACATCTGAGGTTTGTCTGGTGGCTGTTCCTGGCTGTCTTTTGTCGCCGCTTCAACCTGCTTCTTTCTTGCCGCCGCCGCGCGGTCAGCCCATTCATTGGATTGCTTGATGTTCGCTTTGAAGTTCTTTTTGCTTCCGCACTCCAACTCTGCGCGCAAACGATAGAGCGCGTCCATGTACGTCATAGCATCGATATAGTCTTTGCGGAGAGAAATGGCCTTGTTCAGCATCGCTATCGCTCTATCGATGTCCGGCAGAAAGCGCGTCCGCACATCGGGACACTCCTCTGACACTATCAATGAATATTCTGTTTCGGCATCCAGCTTTGCTTTTTCCGCATCAATCCCGGCGTTCGCATTGGACCAGTCGGCCACCGCAGCCGCATATAGCAATTCCGGATCATTCGGGTTCAATGCAATGGCCTTGGCATAGGCTGCTTTGGCCTCATCAAAGTTATTCAACTGCAATTTCAGGTAAGCAAGGCCTTTTAAGGACTCAACGTCAGAAGGGTTGCTGCGCAGAATTTCTGAATATTGTTCCAGCGCACTTGTCGCCAGAACTACATTTTCCGGAGTATCGACGCCGGGTTGAAACTCCTGTAGATACGTTGCTGCCAGATACATTTTGGCTACCACCAAATCTGGGTCAAAAGCGACCGCCTGCTTAAAGTGCGCGATCGCGTCTTCATAGCGTGCCTGCCGAAAAGCCTGCACGCCTTGGTCCACCTCATTGGTCGCGGAAGCTTTTGCTTCGTCTTGCGCCACGCCCGTAATCGCGAAGCAAACCAGCAAACCCGTTGTAAACAGAAATCTGGAAATCATAGATTCTTGATCAATCCTAACGTACTGCTGCTTCACATTGGTGAAACCATTGAGTTCAGAGAAATTCCTTTAAGCGCCGGCAGAACAGAGTCTACGGTGCTATCATTTCCACCAATTCCAGAACTGTCTTTCGCACCGGCTTCATCAGCGAAGCGCAGGGTGATCGTAGAGGAGAATGGATATGCCGAACGTAGCAGATTAGAAGTTCGCTGGCTATGCGCGCAGATACTTGCCCAGCACTGAAGCCACTACTCCCAGGCCTACGATGGCAATTGGCCCGTGGTTCTGCTGTAACGCGGTTGTCACGTCGCCGTTCACGGTCACCAGATAGGTTCCCCAACAGATGCCGCCAACGATCGCGATTCCGCCCAGGCTGCGTAGAAGCGGGCTTCCGGGTTCCTTTTGTGGACCGCGTTGCGGACGGAATGCTCCCCGGTCCTCATACCCTTCACGGGCGCCCGTGCCCCACTCATCCTGATAAGGTTTCTGCGCCATGCGCCAAATTTGACTCAATTTCTAAAAAAATACAACAGGCAAAACTTCTTAGAACCATGTTTGTTAGAACCATGATTGTTAAAACGATGATTAAAGATGCACGCCCGCAACGTGTATGAAACATTTTGCAAGGCATGGTGACAGGAGCCCCTTTTATTACAATAAAGGATTCTCATGGCCCATTTATTCGACCCTCTTCAGCTGCGCGGAGTGGAATTTGCCAACCGCATTGTGGTTTCACCCATGTGCCAGTATTCGTGCATAGACGGGTTCGCCACTGACTGGCACTTTGTTCATCTTGGCAGCCGTGCCGTGGGACGCGCCGCAGCGGTAATTGCGGAAGCAACGGCCGTTACGTCCGACAGCCGCATCAGCCCGCAGGACCTCGGCATTTGGACGGATGCCCACATTGAGCCGTTGCGGCGAGCATTTTCTTTTATTGCCGAACAAGGCTCCGTCCCGGGCATTCAACTGGCCCACGCCGGCAGAAAGGCAAGCACCAATCAGCCTTGGAACGGCGGCAAACCAATTACTCCCGCCGAAGGCGGATGGACCCCGATTTTCGCGCCCAGCGCATTGGCTTTTGCCGAGGGCTACCAGGTTCCGCAGGCCCTCACCATTGCTGAGATCGGGGTGATCATTGAAGCTTTTGCCGCCGCGGCCCGCCGCGCCCAGATCGCAGGCGCAAAGCTGATCGAGCTGCATTCCGCGCATGGATACCTGTTGCACTCTTTCTTGTCGGCGTTGAGCAACCAGCGCACAGATCAATATGGCGGACCATTTGCCAACCGCATCCGGTTTGTGTGCGAAGTTGTAAGCGCGGTGAGAAAAGTCTGGCCGGAACAATATCCTTTGTGGGTGCGGATCTCCGCCACTGACTGGACGGAGGGCGGCTGGACGTCCGAAGAATCGGTTGGACTCGCCAAAACGCTTAAGCCGCTCGGCGTTGACCTGATCGATTGTTCCTCCGGGGGCAACGTGCCTCGGGCAAAAATTCCTGTCGGGGCCGGGTATCAGGTGGCATTCGCGGAAAAAATCCGTCGCGAGGCCGACATTCCCACGGGCGCCGTTGGCATGATCACAGATCCCGCCCAGGCAGATCAGATTGTCCGCTCCGGTCAGGCGAACGTAGTGATTCTGGCTCGCCAATTCCTGCGCGATCCTTATTGGCCCCTTCTGGCGGCACACGCTCTTGGCCACGATATCCAATGGCCGGTTCAGTATGCCCGGGCTAAGAAGAAATGATCGAGAAAAACCTCACCACAGATGGGACACTGATCTGCACGGATTTCAAGACGATTAGGGTCGGACCAGATCAAACGTGCCGGATGTCTTAGGAAAGTGGATGCGACAAAATCGCAAACGGTCATCCTGACCGCCACTCGATCCAAATCCGTTGTATCCGTGTTAATCCGTGGTGAGGTTTTGATTCTTGCTAAGCTTTTCGCGGCGCTGCCTGGGCTGACTGGGCGCCTGACTGCGTTTCTTCCATGCGGTTGACGGCGCGTTTTTCCACCGGCGATGACAAAACAATGGAAGTCGAAGTGGTGCCAAACGGCGTCAGCCTATCGATCAGCGATTCAAGGTGCTCCACTGAACGCACGTGGACTTTCATAATGAAAGAGTCCGCGCCGGTTCCGCGATGGCATTCCACAACTTCCGGCGAATTCTTCACGACCGCCGTGATCCGTGTAAAAACATCGCCCACAACAGACATGCGAATAAAAGCCGTGATTGGCATGCCAACCTTCATCGGGTCAATGTCGGCGTGGTAGCCGACAATAATCCCGGCTTCTTCCATGCGCTTAACCCGCTCTACCACCGCGGGAGTGGTGAGGCCCACGCGCCGTCCCAGCTCAGCGTAAGAAAGCCGCCCATTGATTTGCAGTTCTTGCAGCAGCTTCCAGCCGATCTGGTCGAGCAACTTGTCTGTTCTTAAATTTGTTTCCATGTTTTGCCTGACATTATAAGACAGATTTT
>DATBVH010000512.1:0-3302 GCA_036515395.1 Candidatus Angelobacter sp. | reverse complement strand
TTACCGATGAAGAGCGGGCGGAAGCGTGTTCGATATAAAACCACAATATCCGGCGGAGTTGATCAAGCTCTGCTTTGAAATCGTTGAGAACCTGAACCGCGTTTTCATCTTCAAATAGTTTCGCAACCCTGCTTCCGCTTGCTGGTTCATTCAGCTGGTTATGCATTTCTGCCTGGATGGAATGGATCTCGCAGGTAATGTTTTTTATCCGATTTACGAGAGCGTTTTTTATCTGCGGCTGGCGTTGCCAGGAATCGATAACGGGGATCCGATGGATGGTGCCGGTTGGTTTCATGGGTTCGTTTTTCCAGTAAGAGCAAATGTCAGAGGTACACCATAAAGGCAGATGGCTTCTGGCGTAAGCGAAAGATATTGAGAGTCACCAAGATTGCCAACAGAGACAAGCAGAAACGAGGCTGGAGTGCCTAAATTCTTCGGGCAAGCACCACTGTGATGTCGTCCGGCTGCTCGGTTGAGCCAATCCAATCCTGGACCGCGGAAATAACGTGTTCGGTAATTCTTTCCAGCGGCTGGTGGCGATGCGCGGCAACGGTTTCAATCAGCCGGTCTTCGCCGAATTCCCCAAACTCATTTTCCGGTTCAGTAATGCCGTCACTAAAAGCAATAAAAATATCTCCCGGATATAGCTCAACCGTTTCTTCTGCATAGTCGCAGTCGGGAAATAATCCAACCACAGTGCCGCCCGTTTGCAAGCGACGGACTGCGCCATCAGCGGCAAGAACAATCGGCGGCAGATGACCGGCATTGGCGTATGTCAGGCGATGTTTTTCGTCGTCATAAAAGCCGAGAAAAAGCGTGGCATATTTCTCCGGCTGTGTGCTCTGGAATAAGTGCCTGTTCAAAAGCCAAAGCATTTGCGCAGGAGCAGGCGGCGCCACGCGCGCCTCAAACGCAGCAACCCTGCTGGTTGTGCCGTAAGCCGCGGCTATGCCCACTGAAGCAAGCTGCTCCTGCTCATAAGCCCTCACGGCGGAATGGATTGTGGCCATCAGCAGGGCGGCAGAAATTCCTTTGCCGCTGATATCGCCCACTGCGACCATCACCTGCTCCGGACCATAGGAGAGAAAGTCGTAATAGTCGCCGCTTACGATGCGCGCCGGACGGCAGATTCCATGCAGTTCAAGCGTACTGGTCCCGACATTCGCCCGTGGAAAAAGCTGCGCCTGGACTTCATGCGCAATCTCCAGCTCGCTTTGTAGGCGTTCTTTTTCTTTCTGCTCGGCGATCAATTTTTCCAGATTGTCCGTCATGGAATTAAAGGAGACCTGAAGCGCAGCCAGCTGGTCTTTTTCCCGCACATCAATGCGATGGGTGAAGTCTCCACGATTGATGTGCTGTGTGGCCCTGTACAGGTTTGCCACTGAGTACGTGATTTTCCGCGTCAGGCTAATTCCGATGAGCAAAGCGATGAGCACTACAATGGCGAATGCAATGGCCAGACCAACCAGGGCGATAACAATGGCAGTGCTTCCAATCCCCACTGACGCAGTAAGATAGGAATATACGGTTGAAAGGCGCGTGGTGCCTCCAAGAATCCGTGTTCGCAATGATCCGTTCGCCCAGTCTGTGACTTGAATAGGTCCGCCAAAGTCCAATTCGCGATCCAGCGCCATTACCGGATCGGACACAGTGCCGGCACTGATCCGGCCGGAAGTAAGCGGGTTCATTGCGCCTTGGGCGTTGGAGAGATTCCCTAGAGATTTTTCGTCGCCATTGAGTTCTGTATCTAATGAGTAGAGCGTGAGCGATCCAACTTTGCTCGCGATTCTGCCGAGAAAATTTTTATCCAACAGAACGCTTGATACCACCATCGCCGGACCATCGGAACTATGATGAGAGTTCGCGGCGCGCAGGTAAATGTGGCCCTTGTCGCTTACTAACCCTGAAAAGCCATCTCTAATCCAATTTGGGAGAGAAGATGTTGGCAGCACGCTAATCGATCGTCCTGGAAACGCCTTGTCGGACGCTGCAATTTTCTCCGGGGTGCTGCTGTGCCGCGCGATTTCTTCTTCAGCTGCTGCATTGGCTGCGCTCAGGCGGTTCGCTTCCGCTTTAATTTCAGAAACTGCGCTGAAGACGGCCAGATCTCCCAGCACCAAATATCCGGATAGAAGCGCAATTGCCACTGCAAGCGTTACCGGCACCCCGCCAATAAAGAGGTAGGTAACGATCAGGCGATTGCGCACGCTCCACATCACATTGTCCCTGATCCAACGCAACCCAAGGGACAGAAGGAGTATGGCCAGTGCCCAGCCTAGAAAAGTCGTCCATCCGCTTAACGCGTCAGCAGCTCGCGACGCATCGGCAAGCTTGAGCAGCCAATGTAATAAGAGCAGTACTGCTTCTATTCCGGCCAGATAAACGGTGGCAATGGCCAGACGACTGTGGGGAGCTATACCCACAGAGGCCAGCTTGCGCGTGATTTTGCTCCAAAAAATCAATCGTACCGATTATATCGATGGGCGGGTTTGACCGAAGAAAATCAGCAGGGATGGGGGATTAAAACTTAAAGGCGTTGCAGTAGCTCTTCATGGAATTGGAGCCCGTGGACCATGCTTAGCCCACTAGCGGCAGTTTTAAGACGCTGGTAAGAGCCAAGCGCATCAATGCCAAAAACGTGGCGCATGGAAGGCAGGCTCGGAGAAGGAAGCAATAGGCTAAAGGGCGAAGGCAGCACCAGCCACAGCTTGAGCTTGACCAGCGCCAGCATGGAATAAAGCCTGAATTCGGTAGCGGCCTGCACCAGTTCTTTCGCCATTAACTGCCGTTGCCGGAAGGCTTCGGCGTCGTTCCCGGTTTCAACAGCTTCCATGTTGCCCCATTCAATCAGCACCAGGGCGTTATGAGACATGCGCAGCAAATACTCGCGCAATAGATGGATTCGCCGACGCTGCCAGTCAGCAAACTCCTGCGGTGACATGCGCACGCGGAAATTCGTCTCCTGCGCGGGATCCAGCAACGACTCAAGTTCATCATGCTCCGCCGGCCGCAGAAAAGGAGTTACGTCTTCAATAGTTCTTTTAGGATACTTACCGCGAAACTGGATGGCCGTATAAATGGCAAATAACAGCAGTATGCCGACCAGGAATATTGTGATGATATCGAACATCATCGCGTTAGGATGCCTTTCACCGTCTTAGTGTGCCGCCTGAGTTCTGTAATCATTTGTTCTGGTGTAAACGTCGCAACCCATGCCGCCTCTGGCCGCCCAGGCTCGCTCTTTAGAAAAGTAGCCATCCAAATGGCCACCCCAATAATGTAAGCCATGGGAGGGGCAATAC
>DATBVH010000511.1:0-8845 GCA_036515395.1 Candidatus Angelobacter sp. | reverse complement strand
GACCAGGTCCCACCAGGTCCCATTTGTTGACAATGACAATCACTGACCTGCCGCTCTCATGCGCGTAACCGCCGATGGTGGCGTCAAGGCCGGTCACGCCTTCCACCGCATCAATCACCAGCAGCGCGACGTCGGCGGCCTCAAGGTGCTTGCGCGCCATCACCACCGATAGTTTTTCCGCCATCAGGTGTGTCTTGCCTTTGCGGCGGATTCCAGCAGTGTCAATAAACCTGTAGGCGTGGCCGTCTTTTTCAATCAATTCATCGATGGCATCACGCGTGGTACCTGCAACAGGTGAAACGATAGCGCGTGAACTGCCAGTGAGTATGTTGAGCAACGTGGATTTACCCACGTTCGGATGGCCTATGATCGCGACCTTTGTTTCTTTTTTCTCCTCTTCGGAAGCTTCACTCTCAGAAGCTTCCCCTGGAGATTGTTCCTCGACATCTCCTGCTGGCACGTTCTTTGCACGGTGGCGATCACGTTCGGGCTCGTTTGGCGCCATCACGACCGGCACAACCTCCATAATGGCGTCCATCAATTCCATGGTGCCCAGACCATGTTCGGCGGCAATGGGAAAAACCTCACGGATACCCAGCGTCCTGAAATTCTGCGCTGCAGCTTCCTGCTTGGCCGAGTCAACTTTGTTCACTGCCAGAAAAAGCGGTTTGCCCAGGCGCTGCAGCAGTCGAGCTAACTCCATGTCCGGTGACGCCAGTTCCGTGCGTGCGTCCACCACCATCACAACCGCATTGGATTCTTCCAGCGCCACCTTGGCCTGGCGGAATATCTCCGCGGGAATCAAGGCTTTGTCATCCGGAACAATCCCGCCGGTGTCTACCATGCGCAGCAGACGTCCGTCCCAGTTGACTTCACTATAGAGGCGGTCGCGCGTGATGCCCGGCTCATCGCCCACAATCGCTCGGCGCGACCCCGTCAGCCGGTTGAAAAGCGTAGATTTGCCCACATTGGGCCGCCCAACAATGGCCACCAGTGGGGCCAACGACTTTTTAGCTTGCGACAATATTTCTCCGCGTCTGGATCAAAGCCGGAATCAAATTTTGCGGCTGCCAGGGTGCCAATTGCTAACCGATAATTGCTGTTCCCAGCTATTATAAAAACACGCTCGCCATGGCCTCTCCCTACCAGCCCGAAACCGCCGCCGTTCCCATACGCCGGTGGCCCACGCTGCATGAGTTCTTTGCCCCCGGAGGAATGCTCAGCAAGGCGCATCCCAATTACGAGTTCCGTCGCGGCCAGTTGCAGATGGCGGAGGCGGTGGAAAAAGCTCTGGTGGAGCGCCGGCATCTGATCGTCGAGGCCGGAACGGGAACGGGCAAGACCCTGGCATATCTCTTACCGGTGATTCGCAGCGGCAAACGCGTGATTATCTCCACCGGCACCAAGAACCTGCAGGAACAGCTCTTCTTCAAGGATATCCCATTCCTGGAGCAGCATCTGGGTAAACTGCGCGTTTGCTACATGAAAGGCCGCAATAACTATCTTTGTCGACAGAAACTTTACGATCTTACCAACCAACCGGTCCTGAGCGGCCTGCAGGAAATTGAGCAGTACCGGCAGATTGCCGAATGGGAAGAGACCACCGAAAGCGGCGACCGCGCTGAATTGAAGGGTCTTCCAGAGAGCGCACAGTTATGGCAGAAACTCGACGCGCGCACCGAACGCTGTACCGGACAGAAATGCCAGCAGTGGGACCGCTGCTTTATCACGGAGATGCACCGCCGCGCCGCCGAGAGTGACATCATCATCGTGAATCACCATCTCTTCTTTGCCGATCTTTCATTGCGCCAGTCGGGTGGCCCCGATGCAGGCGTGCTTCCAGATTTTTCGGCGGTGATCTTTGACGAAGCGCATGAGTTGGAAGACGTGGCGGGAAGCTATTTTGGCGTAAGCGTGAGCAATCTGCGCTTTGAAGAGTTGGCACGCGATATTGAAGCAACGCTGCAGCAGAAGAAAGCTATTTCGCCTGGTGTAATTCAGGCACTGGCCAAATTACGGGAGCGTTCGCGGTTTTTCTTTGGCTTGCTGCCGCCAGGAGAAGGCCGGTCGGCATTCACCAACCGCGATGGCTTTCTGGAAAAGCATAGCGATGATTATGACTCGGTGATGCAGTCGCTCGCCCGTGTCCTGGCTGAGCTTGAACTGCTGCCGCAAAAGCCTGAAGAAGTTTTTGGTTTTTCCCGTCGTACGCGGGAATTGCAGGCCCAGCTCGCGTTCATTCTGGAGTCAACAGACAAGAACACGGTCTTCTGGATTGAATATCGCGGCGAAGGGCGTCGCACGCGCGGCGGGCAGACGCACATTGTGCTGCAGGCAACACCGATTGACGTGTCGCAGATCCTGAAGCAAACGCTCTTTGAAAACCTTGAAACTGCCGTGCTCACCTCGGCAACGCTGGCCGTTGCCGGCAATCCTGATCGCGGTAGCTTTGACTATGTCCGCCAACGCGTGGGCCTGGAACATGCGCGTGAAATGGTGGTGACCTCGCACTTTGACTACTCGAAGCAGGCGATTCTTTATGTTCCTCCGGACATGCCTGATCCACGATCAACGCAGTTTGGACGTGCCGCCGCCGAGAAAATCCGCCGCCTGCTCGATATCACGCAAGGCCGCGCTTTCTGCCTCTTTACCAGTTATGCGCAGATGAATGACATCCATGACCGTCTTCTGGGCGAGTTGCCATTCCCGATGCTGTTGCAGGGGTCGGCGCCCAAGAATGCGCTGCTGGAGGAATTTCGTCTCACGCCCAACGCGGTGCTGTTTGCGACATCTTCTTTCTGGCAGGGCGTTGACGTGCAAGGGGAACAGTTAAGCTGCGTGATCATCGACCGGTTGCCCTTTGCGGTCCCCAATGACCCAGTCGTCGCCGCGCGCATCAGTGCCCTTAACTCCGCCGGAGGCAATGCTTTCTTTGAATATCAAGTACCTGCGGCCGTGATTTCATTGAAGCAAGGCTTTGGCCGCTTAATCCGCTCGGTAAAAGATCGCGGCGTGCTCGCGCTGCTGGACAACCGTCTCCTGAAACAACGCTACGGAAAGACTTTTATTAATAGCCTGCCTGCTTATAAGAAGACAAAAGATCTGGCAGATGTGGAGCAGTTCTTCACCGGCCCAGGCTTATAGAAATTTCTACCTCTGATTGGCCTTGATGGCTTTCAATAACTCCAAGGCAACGGACTGCACCGACGGGTCTTGTTCTCTGTCCGCCTGCTCCTGGCGTGAGTCCACGGCTGTCTTCATTAACTGCAAGAAAATTTCGCTGCTTGCCTTGCCCATTGGAAACGGCTATTTTCCGACCATCCTTGGTCCAGTAGCCGGATACTCCTCCAGCACCTCGATGATCACTTCACGAATGGTGAACTCTTCATGCGTAGCATGTGAAGAGGTTGTAACGCTGTTTAGGACCACCGTGCCGGCTTCAATATCGTCCGCCAGTTGGCGCAATGCGATCACGGTTTTGTTGTCATTCAGCCCAAAAGCATGCTTCTCCGCTCGGTCGGCACACTCGGCTGCGTTCATCGATTTTCTGCCTCCGCTCGTCATTGCAATGCTCCCCTTCGGCTAAGAACGGTGAGTTCTGCGTCCCTTGCTTTGAATCTGACGTAAATTTCCCTCTGCAAGTTCCTGGCCAATACCTATTTCAAAATAGCCGAAAAACAGGATTGCAGACCGGTAATAAAACGTGTTCCGCATGGGTCAAGCTCAACCTCATATTTTCAACACCTTAGCGCGGTATGGATTGCCTGGTAGCTCGCTCAGAGATCCACACTCACGCGTCCGTTATCTTTCGACGGCAAAGGGATGCATGTGTCCGAAACCCCCTGGTGCTGTGGCAGTTCCGGCACTCCCCGTCGGCATCCATCGCTCGAATGACGCTGTTGGTCGCTTCACGGAGCAATTTGCTGATTGGCATAGGCGGCTTTTCGCGTTTCTACGCTGGCATTTACAATAAAGAGTGGGCCTGAGCCTGCAATGCCAGATAAGGGGAGCGGATGTACGAGGTTACAGTTGAAGATTCATTTGCCGCGGGGCATTACCTGCGCGATTACAAAGGAAAATGCGAGAACCCGCACGGGCACAATTACAAGGTGCGCGTCACGCTGACGGGGCCAACTCTGGATAAAGCCGGCCTGCTGCTGGATTTTAAAGACCTGAAAGAGGTCATGAAGCATGTAATCGACCGGTTGGACCACCAGATGCTGAATGAAATAGAGCCTTTTATCGCGCTTAATCCTTCGGCAGAAAATCTGGCAAAATATTTTTACGATCAGACGAATGGCCGCCTGAAGTCGATTACCAGCGGCCGCGTTGCGGTAAAAGACGTTACCATCTGGGAAACTGATACCACGACCGCGCGCTATTCGGAGTAAAACTTTTGAGCACCGCCGCTCTCGGCTGTGTTCTTCCAGCACATGCAGATCGTTCATCATGCAGATCATAGAAATCTATCGTTCTATTCAGGGAGAATCGTCTTTCGCGGGCGTGCCGTGTATTTTCGTCCGGCTGGCTGCGTGCAATCTTCGGTGCTCATGGTGTGACAGTGAATATACCTTCACCGGCGGACGAAAGATGTCCCCGGAGGACGTCGAGCAGGAAGTGCTTAAGCTCGCGCCTGCAGGCTTGGTGGAGTTCACCGGCGGCGAGCCTATGCTGCAGGAGCGTGAGCTGGTTCCGCTGATGGAGCGTCTGCTTGCTCGCGGTTACACACTTTTGCTGGAAACCAGCGGTGAGCGTCCGCTGGAGCATGTGCCGCCCGCAGTGCACAAAATCGTGGATGTAAAATGCCCCGGTTCGGGCGAAGGCGGAACGTTTCGCATGAGCAATCTGGCGGCTCTTACTACTGGCGACGAAATTAAATTTGTGCTGTCCGACCGTGCAGACTACGAGTTCGCTCGCGACTTCACGCGCCGGCACGGGTTAGAACAGAAAGTGGGGGCGGTTCTGTTTTCTCCGGTGTTTCTAAAGGCTCCAAGCCGGGAACGCGACACGTCCAACTGCCAGCTTGATCCGCGTGTTTTAGCCGAGTGGATATTGGCGGACGGGCTCAATGTTCGGCTGGGACTGCAGATTCATAAATTCATCTGGGAGCCTGCTACCAAGGGAGTTTAAGGGTGGCTGCAACCCAGCATGAACAGTGAAGTTTTGCGATAATTAAGAAATAAAGTGGGCAGCTATTCCGGCTGCCGGGCCATCTGAAAACTAGGCATCCATACATCAGGAGTTTATTTTGGCAGGCGAAAAATCGCGCTCGGTGGTGTTGTTGAGTGGAGGCATGGACTCCTGTGTCTGCGCCGCACTGGCCGCGCGGAATACAGACGCTGCCGCTCTGCACATCAATTACGGGCAGCGCACCGCGGAGCGTGAGCGGTGGGCGTTTGAACGAATTTGCGATTTTCTGGGCATAAAGCGCCGGCTGGTAATCAGGAATGATGCCTTGGACGTCATCGGCGGATCGGCCCTCACCGATAAAGATATCGCAGTGCCTCAAGCAGGAGAGAAAATCGGGTCCGAGATGCCGGTAACTTATGTTCCTTTTCGCAATGCCCATTTCCTTGCCGCCGCTGTTAGCTGGGCGGAAGTGCTGGACGCCGACAAGATTTACATCGGAGCGGTGGAACAGGATAGTTCAGGATATCCGGATTGCCGGCCGGCATATTATCAGGCTTTCAATGCCGTGATAAAAACGGGGACACGCGAAGGCAAGATTCAGGTGGTGACCCCGCTCATCGCAATGCGCAAGGTTGAGATCGTGCGCCTGGGGATCGAATTGGGCGCTCCGTTTGATTTGACCTGGTCGTGTTACAGCCGTGAAGATAAAGCCTGCGGGGTGTGCGAGAGTTGTGTGCTGCGGCGGCGTGCTTTTGCTGAAGCTAAAACACAGGACCCGATTCCTTATTTGCCACCGGAGCATTTGCAAAAAGTGGCAAGCCGTTAAATTTTTAAGATTCAAGTTGAAGCCGGAGGCTCGACAAAAATGAAAACGAAACTTACGTATTCACTGATGGTGATTGCGCTTTTACTGGCCGCCACAGCTGCAGCCTGGGCGCAGGCCACCGCGGGCAAAGTCCAGGGAACCATTACCGATGGCGGCAAGCCGGTACCCAATGCCGACGTCGTATTGACCAGCCTTGCGAATGGCCGGACTTTCAAGATGAAGAGTGACAAGAACGGGCAAGTCGCGGGCGTCGGCATTCCCTTCGGCGATTACAACGAGGAAGTTACCGCAGGTGAAAAGCGCTTCAAGAAGCAGGTCCGCATTGCGGGCGAGGGTGGCGCGGTGGACGATATATCAGTGGAAGTTACTTCCGGCAAGCCGGGCGCAGGTCCCAGCAAAGAAGAGCTGGAAAAGATGAAGGGGGAGCGGGACAAGGCCATCAATGAAAATGCCTTGATTGCGCAGTTGAACCCGGCATTGCAGGCCAAAGACTGGGCGACTGCGGAGCCCATCCTGACCAAGTTGGTTGCGATGAATCCTAACCGCTGGGACTATCAGCAGGCGCTAGGCAATGCTCAACTTAATCTGAACAAATTTGATGAGGCCGTAGCCACATACGAAAAGGCAATTCCTCTGGCGGAAAATGCCACTAAGACCGACCCCAAAGCCGATCCCGCAAAGGCCAAAGCAGGCGTGGCCCAGATGCTCACCAGCGAAGGTAATGCCTATTTGAAATTAAAACAGAATGATAAAGCGATTGCAGCTTATACCAAAGCGGCGAGCATGGATCCCAATCCGGGCACGGCATTCTTTAATATCTGTGCCACACAATACAATACCGGCAACACGCAAGGCGCACTGGCCGCATGCGATAAAGCAATTGCTGCCGATCCCAACCGCGCGGATGCCTATTTCATCAAAGGATCGCTACTGGTTGGCGATAGCAAGTTGGATAAAGAAGGAAAAATGCAAGCGCCTGCCGGAACATCAGAGGCATTGAACAAATATCTGGAACTAGCGCCCGATGGCCCCCACGCAAATGACGTGAAAGCGATGCTGCAAGCCATTGGAGCCAAGGTAGAAACCAGTTACCACGAGAAAAAGAAAAAGTAGGCGAGCATAATTTGGAGTCGTAAGCGAAGCACTCTGGAGGAAACAACCACAATGAAGCGGAATGTTTTTGCTCTTGCGCTGGGGGCCTTGTTGTTTGCTGTGGGATCTTTGCCTGCGGGCACTCAAACTGTTGGCGCACAGGCAGAAGGAAAGGTCACCCAGGAAGGCAAGCCCTTGGCCAATGCCCCAGTGGTATTCACGAACACCGAAACCGGAAAGACTTACAAAATCAAGACTGACAAAAACGGTGAATTCCAAATGCTGGGCGTGCCCTACGGCTCCTATGAAGTGAACGTGCTGAATGAGAAAGGGGAAAAACTATCTTCAAACCGGACTACGCTCGGCACGGACAATACAACCACCAGCAATATTCTTCAAATCGACGCCGGCAAAGAACCTTTAACAAACAACAAATTTGGCCTCGCTCAACCTGCCGCTCCCAAACTCACCAAGGAACAGCTGGCCAAAATCGAGGCTGATAACAAGAAGATCGCGGGCTTGAATTCCCTGATCAGTGAAGCACAAAGTGCGCGGCAGGCGCAGGACTGGCCAAAGGCGGAAAACGCGCTCAAGCAACTGATTGCAGCCGCACCCGACAGCAGCCGTTGGGATTTTTATATGGCCCTGGGCGAGGCGCAAGCTAAATCCAACAAGCTGGATGAGGCAGTTCAAACCTACGATAAAGGCGTCCAGGTAGCGCAGTCTCTGATTTCCGGCGCATCTCCGGCAGACCCGAAGGTCCCCAGCTTGAATCCAACCGCCGCCAGGCAAGGCGCGGGCCGCATGTTGACGGCACAAGGCAATGCTTACATGAAACTGCAGAAGCAGGATGAAGCCATTGCATCGTTAAAAAAAGCCACGGAGCTCGATCCTTCCTCTGCGCTGTATAGCTATAACCTTTGCGGCGTGGAGTTCAACGCCCAGAAGTTTGATGATGCCAAAGCTGCTTGCAACAAATATCTTCAGCTTGAACCGAGCGGATCCCGTGCCGACGAGGTCAAGAGTTTCCTGGCAACAATTCCCGCGAAGTAGCCACAAGAAAAAACGCATTGTGCAAAAGCGGCCCGCATGGGCCGCTTTCATTTTGAGTAAAATTGCTGTCACTTGGCATGCCTCGTGCGTTTGTAATTCGACCTGCAGTCTCCGCTGACATCCCGGTTTTGCGTGAATTGATTGATGCTTCAGTACGGCAGCTGCAGGCCGGCGACTACTCGCCTGCGCAGATCGACAGTGCGCTCCGGACGGTTTTTGGTGTCGACAGCCAATTGATCGACGACGGCACGTACCTTGTTGTGCAGACAGTCCCATCCGATTCAAACGACCATCCAGTCATTGTTGCCTGTGGCGGCTGGAGCAAACGCAAAACGCTCTATGGCGGTGACCGCTGGCGAGATCGACAGGATGACATGCTTGATCCAAAGATTGATGCAGCGAAAATACGCGCTTTCTTTATTCATCCCGACTGGGCGCGGGAGGGAATTGGTACCTTACTGCTGGATGCCTGCGAATCGGCTGCCCGCGCGGCAGGTTTCACGCGCTTTGAAATGGGAGCCACGCTGACAGGAGCAAAGCTTTTCCAGAAAAGAGGGTACGTCGCCATGGAGAGACTGGAAGTCCCGCTGGAAGGCGACGTCACGCTGCCTATAATTCATATGGTGAAGAGGGCATTGCCTTAGCAAGCGAGCCCGGCTTGCGTGGCGAGCGCGCAGCATCGTGAGCAGCAGGCTCTTTGCATTGGGAAAAAATCTTTAGCGGTTTGGAGCGCAGCGACAGGAA
>DATBVH010000510.1:0-19922 GCA_036515395.1 Candidatus Angelobacter sp. | reverse complement strand
GTTCTACCGCCTGATTGCCACGCGTGATTTCTGAAATCCTGGCTGACGCAATATCTACCTGAATCAGATTCGCGCGGCCTTCACGTGCCGTACTCACGATCAGGCTGTTGCCGTCAGCTGACCAGACAACGTGGTCCGGACCTCCGGCGCGCGGCGTGCCCTGATCGCCGCTCACTCCGCTGCAAACGTCAAAGTCGTAGTTCGCTGTCAAGTTGCGTGGCTTGGCATCGGCGGCCAGGTCCATCACCCATAGATCGGGCTGGGTATAAGAGAGCACCGGTTCATTCACAGAGGCACAGAAGGCCAGGCGCTTGCCGTCCGGACTAAGTGACAGTTCGCGCGGCGCCATAGGAATGGTGGCAATCTTTGCCGGTGTGCCGCCCGCCGGTGCCACGGAATAGATGTCGGCGTGAGGCTGCTCATAAGAAGGATCGTCCACCTGCGTGGTGGTGTAGTAGATCTTGCTGGAATCCGGCGGCCACATCACGCCGTCTTCCTGATATTTGCCGGTGGTGAGCTGCTTCGGCTTTGCGTCGTCTTCAGAGCTTTGCGGCGCGGCAATCACCCAAATGTGCTGCGGATGCTTAAAGTCCACATAGCCGGCCCCGTTGAAGCGATAGACCGAACGCGTGATCACATGAACGTCACTCTCATGGTCGGCGTCCGCGGCGTCCGCCGGCTTGGGTGTGGCAGGACCGGCTTCCGGCTTCTCTGATTTCTCGTCCGGTTTTTCTTCCGATTTTGAATCGGACTTATTTGCAGCTTTATCTTTCGCCGCTGAACTATCTTTCTTGCGCTGCTTGGCCAGGTCTTCCACAGACGTGTCACTGGTGAAAGCGATCATCTTGCTGTCCGGCGACCACACCGGCCCACCCGCGCCACGCGGCAGATCGGTTATTTTCCAGGATTCGCCGCCTCCGCTCACCGGCAGCAGATAAAGCTGCGGAGATTGTCCCCGTCCCGGCGCTCCGGCCCCGCCCGCGCCCATTGCCGCCGGACCTGCAGCTTCAGGCGTGCGCACAAATACCAGCCACTTGCCGTCTGGCGACCAGCGTGGTGAAGAGTCGTGCTTGCCATCGGTCATGCGGCGCGGCTGCTCGTCGCCACGCGTGCTCACGCTCCATATCGCCGTGTCATAGCCAGTCTTCTTCTCGTCGACTGTGACCTTTACAAACGCTACGTGCGAACCATCCGGTGAGATCTGCGGATCGCCAAGCCAGTTGAATTGGAAGATGTCTTTCTCGGTGATCGAACGTTTTTGCGATGATTGCGCTTGAACTGATTGCGACGGAGAGAGACCGGCAATCGCTGCGGCCAGACCTAGCGCGATTGCTAACAGACGGGGAGCACGATGCATGGAGACTCCTTGGAAGAAACCTAACTTTATACGAGAGCAGGGAAGAGTTTGTCGAGTAGAATGACAAGCCTTATGCACGTTGATTACGAAGTTTCAGAGAAAGATTTTTTGGAAGCGCAGAAGCTTGCAATTAAAAAATCGCCCTTCAGGCTGGTCCGGTGGATACGTTGGGTGCTGCCTCTCATTGGATCAATGACTCTGGCTTTTCTCGCCTATGCTGTGGCAACCCAGGGATTCAAGGCCAATATGATCTGGGGATCGATCCTGCCATTCTGGATGATCTCAATGCCTTGGATGACACGCCGTGCACAACGGAAGCTCTATGCAAAGTCCAAGCATTTCCAAGGCCCAATGTCACTGGACGTGGACGATTACGGAATGACAATCAAAGGCGATGGTGTCGATTCGCGGGTAGCGTGGGCAAACTTTGCCAGTGTTTGTGAAGACGATTATTCGTTTGTGATCTACCAGGGCAGCGGCATATTCCATCCGTTTCCCAAACGGATGATGTCGGCAGAGCAGATTGCGGCGTTGGCGGAATGTTTTAAGAGGAATATTGGAAAGGGATGAGTTTGTGTCGCTGCGCCTGCGGCTGCGCGACCCCGTCGCGTGAAAACCGCACGGTCGAGGACGCTATATAAGAAAATGAGAGTCTTACTGATGCATGGGGGATGTGGAAGGAGTGATTTGCAGCTATCTGGAAGAGCAAGGGAAGAACCTTGCAGCAACCGTGACCGATGGTGCGACCAACCGGCTGGTCACACGACACAGAGATGTGACCGGCAATCCAATCTATGGACGGCCATTGTTTCCCTATCCCATGATCCACGCTCCGATCAACGAGAACGGAGTGATTCTGCTGTTTGGCATCCTGGCAGCGCGGCTGGGATATGCCGTGGCGCGCGTGAAGGCTGAATTCCCGGATTGTGATGCCTTCAGGGAATTGGGACCCAACAAATGGCAGCCCTTACGGATTGAATTTGAGTACGAGAGCCGGAACTTTTTGATTCACAAGCATCCGCTTTTAGGTTGCGATTTGATTGTGTGCTGGAAGCACAATTGGCCGGAGTGTCCGATAGAAGTGCTGGAGCTGGAAAGGTTGTGATGGGGCTGCCAGCAAGGGGCTGATTGGCATGCGGATATACGGAGCGGCCGATGGCTATGGGGGACAGAATGAAAGCGACCATCGGCAGGTAAAGCCGCTTATTCCGCCGATGGTTTTGATGTCGGGGCCAAAGTCCGCATTTTTAAAGCACTTAACGCGGATCTAAAGATCGCTTTTCCGCCGAATCGGACTAGAGCACCTATGATACTTCCGGATCATACTTTGGAACTAAGTAGAAGGTTAATGCAAAAAGAACTTCTTGTTCGCTATTGACAGCTGCTCTGTTCGGACTAGACTTGGTCAAGCCTCAAAACCTTTTCCTCCCAGGAGAATCTAGAATGCAAGTTACTCCCCCCTTCCACATTCCAACCCCTTCAAAGAATGTATTTCTCACAACAATTGCGGCCCTTTTGTTCTTTGCCGCCAGCAGCAGCGCGCAGGTAGTGCGCCAAATCAATAGTTCAGGCACCTCTCAGCCCGTGCCAACGCAAGTGGGATCGCCCGGAACGCAAACCCCCGACATACAAGGCCAGGAAGTTGATACGGCCCTGGACGGCAACGACAGTGATGACGATCTGGGCGTCGATATTCAAGGCAATGTCTCCGGTAAAACGGCGCTCAACCGCCCAATCGCACCCGGCCCAGGCCAGGGACCCGTAGTCCCGGGGAATGGAAAAGCCAAGTCAAATCCTGAGATCGTTACCAGCTTTGATGGCCTCAACTTCTTTAATCAGCGCTTTGCCAACAATGGCAACCAGTTTTCCGTTGAGCCGCCTGATCAGGCGCTCTGCGCCGGCAACGGCTTTGTGCTGGAATCTGTGAATGATGTTCTCAACATTTACGGTAGTGACGGCAGCTCACTGCTGGGCGTGACCGATCTGAACACTTTTTATGGCTATCCGGCGGCGATTGATCGGACGAAGAGTCCATTGCAGTTTGGGCCGTCCATTACCGATCCCACCTGCCATTTCGATGCGGCAACGCAACGCTGGTTCCATGTTGTGCTTACCCTTGATCGCGTTTCCCCGACCACGCAGAGCCTGAATGGCAAGAACCATCTTGATATCGCGGTGAGCAACACCTCCAACCCGCTTGGCAGCTGGACAGTGTTTCATTTGCCGGTCCAGAATGACGGCACCGATGGCACCCCGGACCACAACTGCCAGGCCCGTGTACGGATTAATGGCGTACTTACGCTGATACATGCACAATGTTTGGGCGATTACCCTCACATCGGCATGGACGCCAATGGGCTGTATATCACCACAAATGAATTTGAGCTCTTCACGCCCGGAAGATTCCGCGGCGCGCAGATCTATGCCATTTCGAAGCAAGGACTGATATCCGGCGGGCCTGCCAACGTAGTGCAGTTTGATACGCTTGCGCTGTCGCCCACATTGCCGTTTGGGATTCAGGGCTTCACGGTCTTTCCGGCTCTCTCTCCCGGGACAGATTTCCGCACCGACAACGGCGGAACAGAATTCCTGCTGAGCTCCCTGGCCGTATTCTCCAACACCGGAGCCTTTAACGAACTGGTGAGCTGGCAGCTCACGAACACGCAGTCGCTGAACGGCGCAAGTCCGGCTGTGAACCTGAGCACCGGAACAGTCAACACGCAGACATATGCCGTTCCCTCAAGTTCGTCCCAGAAAGCTGGTCCCTTCCCGCTTGGCCAGTGCCTTGCTGACAACTCTATTTCAACTCCGTTTGGTACGGGCTGCTGGCGCTTCTTCTTTACTGCCGGCGGGCCGTTCTCCAATCCAGACACCAGACCGCCGAGCAATGATTCCCGCATGCAGGAAGTCTGGTACGCCAACGGCAAGCTCTGGGCCGCGCTTGATACCGCTGCCACAGTGAACGGTGCCAATCAGGCCGGCGTCGCGTTCTTTGTGCTGCATCCGAGCGGAACGTCTGCGAATGTAATTACCCAGGGCATCATCGCTTTGCCTGGTAACAATGTCACCTATCCGGCGGTGGGAGTAAATTCCAGCGGACGTGGCGTGATTGCTTTCACCGTCTTGGGCAACGATCATTTCCCCAGCGCCGGTTATGCCTCGCTGGATGCGAAAGTCGGAGCCGGTGATGTGCATATTGCCGCTGAAGGAGCAGCCCGCCAGGATGGATTCAGCGGCTACTTCCCTGAAGTGAACCCAATCCGTCCGCGTTGGGGCGACTATGGCGCCGCCGCCGTGGATGGAAATACCATCTGGTTTGCATCTGAATACATCTCACATTCTTGCGATTTGGCTACCTATGTGGCTACTAACTTCACGTGCGGAAATACGCGCGGTTCAATAGGCAATTGGGCCACGCGCATTACCCACGTAAACGTCCAATAGCTTCTGGATCTTAGAGCGCGAGGGGCTGGAGAAATCCGGCCCCTTCTTTTTTCGCGATTTCCCCCCTGCGTGCTTTCACGTTCTTCAGTCAGCACATTTAGAAATCCTTCGGCTATCTACGCTTCTCTGACTTTGGTAACTTTTCTGCGCGGCGCGTATGGGACAAAATAAGGCCAATATGTCCCTGGCCCCGGCCCAAGATCACACCGAACAACTTCAAACCAGTGTGCCTGCGGACGATGTTGCTCCTTCGCGCTCGATCCTATTCCGTTTTCGAAAGATGCCGATCTGGACACGCTACGGCGCCATCACCATTCTATTAATCGCAATCATCTTCGCTGTCTATGCAGCCGTACCGGTTGAACAAGCTCATCTGCAGATCATCTGCCAGCATAGCTTCCGGTCCGCGCAGCTCTCTGTCCTTGTCGATGGTTCAGTGGTCTACAGCAGCAATATGAATGTGGCTTCCAAAAAGCGGCTTGGGATATTGCCCAAAGGCCAGTCTGGACCGGAAATTTTTTCCAAACTGATCGATGTCCCCACAGGCAGGCATGTAGTGCAGGTACACATCAGCGCACCGGATGAAGGCTTTGATCAGGCGCGCAGCGCCGCTGCTGACTTTACTATCCGCCGCGAAAGCATTCTGCAGGTTAATGCCATGCGCCGCAATGCACTGGCAGTGAGTTTTGATGGCGCAACTACATCAGCTGTGGCCGCGACTGGGTCGTCCACGCCGGATTCTCATCCGCTGCCCACAGGCGGAATCACGATCGTCTTCAGCATCCTGGGGACAATGCTTTCCGCCAGCGTCAGCTTTCTGGTGCAGGAGTTCTGGCGCTCGCACAAAAATCGGATTAGCGGTTAGCAAAAGCCAAAAGCCAAAAGCCAAAAGGCAAAAGCAAAAGCAAAAGCAAAAGCCAAAGCAAAAGCCAAAGCAAAAGCAAAAGCAAAAGCAAAAGCAAAAGCAAAAGCAAAAGCAAAAGCAAAAGCCATTGCGTCCCTTGTGGCTAGTTTTATTTCTTCCCTGAAGTAGACAATTCCGGCGGCGGATAATACACCTTGCTCCCGCCGATCTTCTGCACTTCATCGCGGAATGTTGTCCCGTAATCCTTCTCGCTGGTCAGGGCATAAGCCTGGCGTTTGTAATTCCAGCTCTTAGGATTCAGCCGCTGCGCTTCCTTAAAGTGCGCAATCGCTTCCGTCTGGTGGCCGGACTTATAAAGCTGTTCACCCAGGCCAAATTCAGCCGCTCCCTGTGCGATGTTTGGATCCTGCGCTGCCATCTTTTCCCGCAGATGGTCTTCACTCATCACGTAAGCGCTCTTGTCGCCTTTTTCCACCCAGTCTTTTAGCGCATTCAAATATGGTTCAGAATCCATACCGGTAAAGTTCTTGAAGCGATCATCAACAAACGCAACTTCATTGGGCCGCACGATGCGCCCTTGCTCATTGAGCCAGACGCCGGTAGGCACGTTCACCATGTTGTATAACTTGGAGACAAGGTGCTTCTCATCGATGAGCACTGTATACGTCAATGGACCAATTCTCTTCGCGGTCTCAACTGTCTCTTTAGGCAGATCAGGCTTGGTAGCGACGTAGTGCACTGGATCGATCCATGGTCCGGCATCTTTGGCTCCGCCAGTATCCTGCGCCACGGAAATGATTTCAAAATTCTTGTCTTTTAACTGCTGATAGATTGCCTGCCATCCTGGCAGGTCAAAGCGGCACCCTCACCAACTGGCCCATGTAACCAGCAGGACTTTCTTCCCTCGAAAATCAGAGAGCCGATGCAGCTTGCCATGCAAATCCGGCAGCGTGAAGTCCGGCGCTTGCAGTGAACTGAGCTGCTGGCGCTGATCGGAGCGCAGCCCAAAATACCAGGTGGAAAGCGCAGCGTCATGCGCCACTGGCTGGTGGACGAGTTCGGCAAACGCCGTCATGTTGAACCACGTCACTGGCGGCGTATTGCGGATAAATTCCTGCTGACGAGCTTTGGGCAGCGGAAAGCAAAGCTCGTCGCGACAGACGCCTTGTGGTTTTACCTCAAACCGCGTGGCGCGTTTGAGATCGGCGGTGGTGATCCAGAGCTGGCCGGCATCTTCGCGCGCGGAAGCGAGGTCGGTGGCCGCATCGTCATAAACAATAGTGGCATGAATTTCTTTGGCCGCGGCGGGCATCGTGGCAAACAACAGAATAAGGAGCAGCCCCGAAGACATGGTGGCTTTCATAATGAGGTCTCCACTTGCGGCGCAATTATAAATCCGTTCCGCATGACTGCAAACGCGTGTCTCAATTGACAGGAAGGGCGTTCAAGGCCCTGGACACGGAAAGCTCCTGGTTGTCTTTCCCGCTGGAAAGGGCCTTGATCTATTGAACTTACGCGGACGGCTGTTAACTGCAAAGTTAACCGGTGCAGGGCCAAACGTAACAATTCTTAAACTTTTGCAAAGCGCATCTATTGATAAAGTAAATGGGTCTTACAAGGGCCGCTTTTCTGGACTGCTGAAGATGAAGAACTTGGGGAAACAATTCGCGTTGTGGGGAATGCTGCTGGCCGGCACACTGGCCTTCGCCCAGCCGGTACCGCGGCTCAGTAATATGACGCCCGCGCTCTCGCTGCTTCCGCCTTCGATGATCACCCCAGCAAAGCCGTGCGTTCATCCCACCGAGCCATTTGATATCGATGATTACAATGGCCCGCTCAGCCAGGTAGTCGGGCGATTTTCGCAGCGGCTGGAAAGCACCACGGTTCACCTTCCGCGCCACAAGAGCGACCTCCGTCCCTGCGCGCTTTCCTCTTCAGACAAGTTTCATATGTTTGTTGAAAGCACTGCTGATCCGCTGAACTATGTGGGCGCTGCCTGGGATGCCGCCACCGCGCAGTTGGATAAGGACGATCCCAGCTATCGGATGGGCGCTTCAGGCTATAGCAAACGCTTCGGCGCCGCCGTTACCGACAATGCCACCAGCGACTTCTTCGGCATCTTTCTTTATCCCGCTCTGTTCCGTCAGGATCCGCGCTATTTCCGCATGGGACAAGGCTCCACGCAGGCACGGATTGGGCACGCGCTGGCGCATAGGTTTGTGACCCAGAGTGATTCCGGCAAGCTTATGCCGAATTATTCTGAGTGGTTTGGGACCGTAAGCTCCAAAGCGCTGAGCAATATTTATCACCCCGGGAACCCGCGCGGATTCGGTCCCACGGCAAGCCGCGTCGGCTATAGCGTGGCCAATGACATGGCCTGGGACGTCCTTCGCGAATATTGGCCGGAGATCGCGCGCAAATTCAAGCTGCCCTTCCGCACCCACAACTAAACTTAGAAGCCGCGTTCAAAGAACATATCCGTATAAAAAAAAGACGGCGCCGAAGCGCCGCCTTCAAAGCATTCATCTTTTAAACTAGAACGTAAACTTTGCTCCTAGTTGGAACTGCCGGGTATTAAACGCCGTTCTGGGTGCTCCAACCGCGCCGCTGGGTCCGGAGATGCCGTCGCCAAAGTGCGTCGGAACCTGACTAGGAATGAAATCCGGCGCGCCGTAAACGGAAAACACTTCATCGATGTTCGTATGGTTGAGAAGGTTGAAAGCGTCCACGGAGAGATTCAGCACTTTGCGCTCGCCAATGTGAACCGCTCTCGCCAGCCGCAGGTCCACGGTTTCCAGATTATCGCCGCGATAGCTGTTGCGCGGCGAGTTGCCCACGCGGTCGGTTACCGGGTTGCCGTCATTGTTCGCGTCAAAGCCCACAAACAGCGTAAACGGACGCGCCGATTGCAAGGTGACAATGCTGCTCAACTGGAAGTTGCGCAGAAACGTGCTCTGCGGCGCGTCAGCGGTAAAGTTCGCTACAAAGCGATGCCGCGCATCCTGGTTGGAATTGGCGCGTTCCAGGTTGCGCTGCGCGTTGGATTGCGGCGTGCTTACGAATGTGACAAATGTGCCATCATCCAGCGTATGTGAAAGCGTGTAGTTCGCGTTCAGTGAGAAATACTTTCCCGCCTTCTCGATTACCTGCAATGTCAGCCCGTGATAGATCGAGTTGCCGGTTGAATCGGTAAAGTAGAAAATTCCATTTGTTCCCGGAGATCCCGCCGGCGGCGCGGGGATGTTGGGATCGCGAATGGCAAATGCATAAATGTCTTTGCCTGTGCCAGGCTGCACGCCAACCGGCGGTCCCACGTTCAAATTAATAGGACGCACCAGTTTGTGTCCTGCAACAAAAAGATAGCCGACGCTTACCGTCAGCCCGCCGCCAAGCGAGCGGTCTATTTCCAGATTGGCCTGCTCCGTATAGGGCGACCGCAGATTACGATCCACTGCCGTTCCGCCCTGGGCAAAGAGCGAGTTGTTGGGGAATGATCCGCTGTTGATCAGGTTCTCAAATGCCGAGGTGAGCAGTGGTGGCGGTACCGTGCCCGGAGGTAAAGGCAGAGGAGGTACGGTGGGACATCCGGCTAGCACGCAGGGCGTGGGCAGAAAGATGCTGTTCAGCAGGTAGGTCCCTGTGGTCTGGTTATTCACTCTTGGCAGTCCGGCGATGATTGGCGGCCGCTGCGGCGCTGGCACAAAGAAGAATGTCAGGCTGTATTTGTCATTAAAGAGGCCAAAACCGCTGCGGATCACCGTCTTTGAATCTGGCGCGTAGGCAAAACCAACGCGCGGCTGGAAGTTGTTGTGGTCGCCATTTACAAAGAATCCGAGTCCGGCTTCCACGTCATACCTGAGGCCGTAATTCACCGTGAGCTTTGGCGTGACTTTGTATTGGTCCTGGGCAAAGAAACCGAAATAACTGTGGTTCACGTGAACAAAGAAATTCGATGCTTCTGAAGCCAGGAATGCCTGGTCCCAGGTTGTGGGGACTGAAGGCGATGCGGCGTTGGGATTGAAAGGACCTGGACCGATAGGCGCGCCCCAGAAGAAAGCCGCAAGGCACGGCGCCACCAGCCCAACCAGCGGCGCGGGACATGGCGTTGATCCCCAGTCAGTCTTGCCTGACGCCAGCAGATCACCGAGGCTGGGGAAGATGATGCGCGCTGGCGTGAAGCCTGGCCAGATCACAAAATTGCGCACGTAATTGGTATCCACTCCGAACTTGGCATAGTGCTTGCCGTGGACCCAGGAGAAAGTGTCTGACGCTTGAATGCGCGTTTCGTTGTAGCGATCGAATGCCCCAAAGTTATGGCCGAACAGCAGCAGGTTTGGGACATCAAGGTTCGGCTGGCCGGTTACACCCTGAAAACCATAATTCCGCCGCGCCCATTGCAACAGCAGGGAATTCACTTTGTTCTCGGTTAGCGTGGTCGTAAGCGTTCCCACCAGGTCCTGATCGCGCAGCGATCCGTTGCGTCCGCTGCTGGGCGCGCCCACACCGCCGCCGTCCAGCGTCTCACCCACCAGCATGTTCAGATTGGTGGCGTCCTGGATGGAGTAGCGTGCTGAAAGCCGGTTACTATCCGTTAATTGGTGATCGACCTTAACGAACCCGTTGTCCACGTCGGCGGTCTTAAGTACGTTCAGGTTTTCCGGCGCAATGCCCAGGCTGCTTTTCAATGCATTGATTGCGGCAATGTTGCTCACCAGCAGGGAAGGATATTGCGGCGACTGTCCCTTCCTCTGGCCTTCATAGTTCAGAAAATAAAAAGTCTTGTCTTTCTTGATGGGGCCGCCCAGTGTTGCTCCAAACTGGTTCTGCCGGAACGTGTCGAATCCTGGCGGTGCCAGCAGCGGCTCAGCATTCAGCTTATTGTTCATGAAGTACTCATAGACCGATCCATGAACGTCATTGGTCCCGGACTTGGTCACGATGCTCACAATCCCGCCCAGCGCGCGCCCGTACTCTGCGGCAAAGCTGTTGTTCACCACGCGGAATTCGCTTACTGCCTCCTGTGATGGCGTAGCGCGCTGCGAACCGGTCGCTGTATTGATGTTGTCGGCTCCATCCACGGTCACGCTGTTATTGAGGTCGCGCTGTCCGCCAAATGAAATGCGCGTTACAGAAGGATCTGTAAATGTCGATTGCAGGCTGATTCTTCCCGTGGTCACGCCCGGACTGAGCAGGGCAAAGTCCGTGAACAACCGCCCGGAGATGGGGAGCGACTGTATCTGCTGTGTCTCAATCACCTGGCTCACTTCCGTTCGTGTGGGCTCGATGGTCGGCGCTTCAGTGTTGACAGTAACTTCCTGCGTGGTTCCTGCCACTTTCAGGCTCATGTCTATCGTGGCCACCTGCGCGACGCGCAACACAATCCCTGTTTGGGCATACTTGGCGAAGCCTTGAGATTCCGCCGTCAGTTCGTAATTTCCCGGCGGCACGTTGGTCAGGATGTAAAAGCCCACGCTGTTCGAGGTGGTCTTATAAGTCTGGTTGGTATCCACATTGCGCAGCGTGACCGAGGCCTTGGGAATCATGCTTCCGGTCTGGTCGCGGACTGAGCCATTGAGTTGGGCCTCTGCGGCGCTGCTCTGCGCATATGCCGCGTTGCAGGACAGAAAAAGAAGAAGAAGAACGAACATGATCACCGCGAAACCACGTTTCATATTTTCCTCCAGCTGGGAGAAGCGGGGCTTACGAACGTTCTACCTGGCCGCCTTAAGCAGACATAAAGTCAGGACGAATCGGGGCACCCATCCCTGAGCGGGCCATTGTCTAATAAGCAAAACAAATGTCAAGGGTAATTTTTATATCAAAGTAATTTGTTTCGGAAGGCGAGAGAGTTAGCGAACAAATGCCGCATAAGAGGGGAAATCCCAAAAAAGGAAAGCGGGGACGCCGCGCGATAGCGGCGCGGCCCCATTTGTTAGCGTGATTGTCGCAGGCTGACGCAGCTCGGCTTTATTAAATGCGTCAGGGGGCCGGCGTAGGCGTGTTCGTCGCCACCAGCGTTGGCCGATCATAGAGTTGAATGCGCATCGTTACCTGTTTGCGCTTGTCAAATGCCGCCTTGTCCACGGGAAAAGAAAAGATCGCCACGCCATTAAAGGATGTTTTAGTGGGAATTTTCAGGTCTTCTTTCAGCCAGTCGGCCTTCGCCTCTCCCAACGCGGGGAATGCCTCGACGTAGCGCGGTGCATCCACTGACGGCGCAGCGTTGTCAGTATATTTTTTGCCATCCGGCGCCTCCACCTCGGCCTGGATCGCCTTGATCCATAGCGGGCCTTCCACCTGGTTATCCAGCTTGATCTGGATTGCCACCATGGTATTGCTTTCCTGCGCGGCAGAAACCACTTTGGTAATGGCCAGCGCGGCGCTCGGCTTTGTCCTGTTTGAAAGCGCCACCACCGCCACCAGAATTCCCATCACCACGGCTGCTATCAGCAGCGGCACGATCGGTGGCAAGGTCCACTTGGCGCTGTCCATTTCTTCAGTGATAGGAATGTGCCCGCGATTGGGCTGATCGTCCGCCTTTGGTTTCACGGTAGCATTGGCGTTGGGTGGATTGCTAAGCGGTGGAGGTGTGGGCTTGGTGTCGTCAGGCATAGAGTTGCTCTGGAAACAGCATACTCTTGTGAGATGCTGAAATCACGGCCAGCCCATTAAGAAATCTTCGCCAGCACCGGCCTGCCCCTGCGCACGATCTTTGCGAATTCCGCTGTTTGCAGCGTATTCAACACATCTTGCTTTGTCAGCCAAGCGCGGCGCAGCTGCAAAACTCCATAACGGATTTTCTCCATGTGCGACGTATGGTGCGCATCGGTATTAATGATAAATTTCACGCCCTTGGCTTTGGCCATCCGCAGGTGCTGGTCGCGCAGATCGAGCCGGTCAGGATACGCGTTCTGCTCCATCGCTACACCCGCTTTCGCCGCGGCGGCAAATACTTTGTCATAGTCGTAAGCAAAGCCATCGCGACGCAGCAGCATTCGGCCCGTGGGATGTCCCATCAATGACGTGTTTGGATTCTCAATCACCCGCAGCAGACGGTCCGTCATCTGCGCCGGCTCCTGGTTGAAATGGGAATGCACGCTGGCGATCACTATATCCATCTGCTCCAGCACTGAGTCGGAAAGATCAAGCTCGCCAGCGGCCAGTATGTCCACTTCTATACCGGCAAGGATCGTGATGCCATCAATGGCCTTGGAAGCTGCGCGTATCTTCTTGATGTGCGCTTCAGCGCGTTGATCATCCAGTCCGTTCGCGAACGCCAGGTTCTTAGAATGATCAGTGATGGCCATGTATTTATAGCCGCGCTCTCGCGCTGCCTGCGCCATCTCTTCAATGGTGCATTTTCCGTCCGTCTCGACGGTATGCATGTGCACATCACCCTGAATATCAGCCTGTGTGATCAGGTCCGGCAGCTTGTCCTCTGCCGCTGCCTGTATCTCGCCGCAATCTTCGCGCAGCTCCGGCGGAATAAATCTCAGACCCAGTTTGTTGTAAATTTCTTCTTCGGTCTTTCCCGCCACGCGCTTGTTATCTTCCACACGCACCAAGCCGTATTCGTTGAGCGTATAGCCCTGTTTGATCGCGCGCTGGCGCAGTTGGACATTGTGATTTTTGGAGCCGGTAAAGTATTGCATCGCAGCGCCAAACGAATCCGGCGGAAGCAGCCGCACATCCACCTGCATGCCGCTGCGCAGCTTGATACTGACTTTGTTCTCGCCCTTGGCCAGCACTTCAAGAATTCCCGGAAAGTTGACAATGCGATCTATGACCGCACTGCGATGCGCATCCGTATCGCAGCATGTTCCCGTGACAAGCAGATCAAGATCGCCCACGGTTTCACGGCCTCGCCGCAACGACCCCGCAGGAGTCACTTTCTCTACTCCAGGCAGCTCAGCAAGATAACCCGCCATCTTGCTAGCAATTTCATCGGCGGTGTTGAGCAGAAAGCGTCCGGTGAGTTGGCGATAATTCTCAATCGCCTTCAGAATCTTCTGTTCTGACTTTTCACTTAATCTCGGTAAAGTCCGCAGCTTGCCTTCGCTGGCCAGCTTGGCCACGCCTTCAACGTCGCAGATTTGAAATGCGTCCCAGATCAGCGCAATGGTCTTTGGTCCCAGCCCGGAAATTTTGAGCAGGTCCAGCATTGACGGACGAAATTTCTGCAGCATTTCTTCATGCATGCTCAACTTGCCGGTCTGCATCAACTCCCGGATATTAGCCGACATGCCTTTACCGATCCCCGGAATGGCCAGCAACGCTTTTTCATCCTGATAAAGCTCTGCCACCTGTTGCGGCCAGCCTTCCAGCGCCTCTGCCGCGCGCTCATACGACCGTATGCGAAACGGGTCCGCCGACGCGACCTTCATCAGATCGGCCGTTTCATAAAAGATGTTGGCAATGGCTTTGTTGTCCATGAAATCACATCTCGAGCTAGCGAGAGAACCCTATTGTAACGATTATATTGAGGGTACAGTTCAAATGAGGTTATTCTTCTTGATGGAAGAACCTGAAAGCAAATAGGGTTCCCTCTCCTTCGGCAAGCTCAGGGTCGGGATTAAAAACAAATGCCCACCATCCAGGTCAACGGCGTAAATCTCTTTTATAAAGAGTCCGGCAGCGGTACTGAAACCATCGTCTTCTCGCATGGGCTGCTCATGGACCACACAATGTTTGAGCCGCAGCGCGCCGTATTTGAGAAGCAATATCGCGTGATCGCTTACGACCATCGGGCGCAGGGGCAATCAGAAGACATAGGCCGTGGCTATGACATGTCCACCATCGCCGATGACGCAGCCCTGTTGATTCGCGCGCTCAAGGCCGATCCCTGCCACTTTGCCGGGCTCTCTATGGGAGGCTTCGCCGGCATGCGCGTGGCGGCGCACCATCCCGAGCTGATACGAACGCTCACGCTGATGAACACCACCGCGACTAAAGAAAAAGCAGGGAACCGCATCAAGTACGCTTTTTTGGCACAGATGGTGAAAATATTCAGCCCGGCGCCGTTTACGCCAATTGCCGTCAAAGAACTTTTTGGCCAGACCACACGAAGAAGTGCGGAACGTCGACCGATGTTGGAACAATGGACTGGGAAGCTGCGGGCGCGTCCACGTAACATCGCTCGATCGTTGCAAGCGGTAATGAATCGCCGTGAATTCCGCGCCGCCGAATTAGCGGCTATATGCTGTCCCACGCTTATCATCACCGGCGAGGACGACACGGCCCAGCCGCCACACAACTCAGCAAGCTTGATCGCAGGAATCAGCGGCGCTCGCCATGTGAATATTCCCGGCGCAGGGCACAGCAGCTGCCTGGAAATGCCGGAAGCGGTGACCGCGGCAATGCAGGAATTGTTGCAAAGTGTTTCTGCTAACCAGAGCACCGCCAGGCCATCTAATTCCTGAGAGGTCAGAATGAAAATTCGGCTCGCCGTTCTTTTGCTGGTTCTTGCCGGCAGCTTGTTCGCCCAGCAACAGAACACTCCACCCGGCACGCCGGGCCAGATTAAAGATGAACTGATCCATATAGAGCACGAAATCGGCCGCGCTAACCTCCAGTGCGACTATCATTACTTTGAGAAAATTGAAGCGGAAGAGTTCATCTTTACCGATGCCTCAGGAAATGTTTCAAACAAACGTCAAGATCTGGCAGGAGAAAAGGATTGCCATAAATCCGACGCTACTTACGACATAGATGACACAGATGTGCGTCTTTACCCCACCTCCGCTGTGGTTACGGGCCGCGTGACCATCACTAGAAAAGACAAAGAAGGCAAGGTCGTGAAGCGGCAGAGCCGTTTTACTGATGTGTTCGTGTGGCGCGATGCAACGTGGCAGCTCGTTGCAGGCCACTCATCGCGGATCCCGGATGCCGCAGCACAAAAATCAGGATCATAGGCGTGGCGATCATGGAGCGGACTATTCCGCGCTTAGCTATAATCGGAGCAAGCTATGAAAAGAGTTTTTCACGCCGTTCTTGCCTGCGCACTCCTGATTCCAAGTGTGACTCTCGCGGTTGCCGCACAAACACAGCAGCCCGCCCAGCCGCAGCAGTCTGACGATATCCCTGTAACTGACGGAACCTCCGGCCCTTGCTCCATCGAGCTAACAGTTACTGACTCTGACGGCAAGCCGGCGTACGCGGCCAAAATCGATGTTCACATGGCATATGGAGCGTTTGGCGCGCACAAACTCGATATGGGTGTTTACACGAACGCTCAGGGCAAAGCAAAATTTACCGGAATCCCAATCAAGGTCCGCAAGCCGCCAGTCGAATTCAATGCCAAGAAGGACGATCTCGTCGGGCTGGCTACCATGGATCCAGCTACGGAGTGCCAAGCGAAGCACGACATTGTGATGGACAAAAAGAAGTAGTTGGTATTTGGTAATTGGTATTTGGCTCTTTCTGGAAGATCCGGACAATTTAAGGGTTGCAGAACAATCGTGAGCGTGCAGCTAAGTACTAAATACTAAGTACCTGAAACTTGCTTCATCCATCCAGTTGGGACTGCGCGCCCTTTGAGCCATCCCGTCGATTTTTGCAATTCAGTAACCTTTTCCACATCCTTACCTGAAATCCACAGCACAAAATTAGCGACTATAATTGTGTATAACGCTTCCCATGTCTGAATTCGTCCATCTCCACTTACATACCGACTATTCGCTGCTCGACGGAGCCTGTGGCGTTCCGCACCTGGTCAAGAGAGTGGCCGCGATTGGTCAGAAAGCCGTGGCCATGACAGACCACGGAAATATCTACGGCACGGTGGAGTTCGTCGACGAAGCGACAAAAGTAGGGATAAAACCGATTGTGGGTTGCGAGCTTTACGTCTGCAAGAAAGATGACCATCGCGCCCCGCCGGAAGGCGATACCTATAACCATCTGCTGGTGCTGGCGGAAAATGAAGAAGGCTATCGCAACCTGATCAAGATCACCTCTGAGGCCAGCATGCACGGCTTCTATTACAAGCCGCGCATCAGCAAAAAGTTTCTGGCGGAACATTCCAAGGGGCTCATCGGACTGAGCGGCTGCCTGGCAGGCGAGGTGTGTGAAAACCTGCTTGAAGGCAAGTATGACGCGGCCCGTGCCGCTGCTGCTTTTTACAGTGATCTCTTTGGCAAAAACAACTTCTTCATGGAAATTCAGGACCAGGGGCTGCCGGAAGAGCATCGCATTCATGCTGATCTTTTTCGATTGGAAAAAGAGCTTGGCATTCCCATGGTGGCCACCAATGACAGCCATTATCTGTGCGAGGATGATGCTCACGCGCAAGACGTGCTGGTCTGCGTGCAAACCGGCAAGTCAGTCAACGATACAAACCGGCTGAAGTTCCACGGTAACCAGTTTTTTGTGAAGACCGCGGACGAGATGAAGCAGCTCTTCAATGGCCGTGAAGACGTGTTAAAGCAATCGCTGGCCATTGCTGAGCGCTGCAATTTCAAGCTCAATAAGGTTAAAAATCCTTTCCCTGAATTTACGGTTCCGGATGGATACACGTTGGACAGTTATTTTGAGCACGTCGCGCGTGAAGGCTTTGCCCGCCGATGGGAAGGCCTGGGACCAATTGAAGCCGCGGGTCGGCTCAAGAAGTCGCGAGCGGATTACGATCAACGCCTTGCACGCGAAATCGCCATTATCCAGCAGATGAAGTTCTCCGGATATTTCCTCATCGTCTGGGACTTCATCCGCTACGCGCGTGAAAATTCCATTCCTGTAGGTCCGGGACGTGGATCGGCCGCCGGAGCGCTCGTTGCTTACGCCATGGGCATCACTGACATTGATCCTCTGCAGCATGAGCTGCTGTTTGAGCGCTTCCTGAATCCTGAGCGTGTGTCACTGCCTGATATCGATATCGACTTCTGCATGAACCGCCGTGGAGAGGTCATCAATTACGTCACGCAGAAGTACGGGCGTGAAAACGTGGCGCAGATCATCACATTCGGCACCATGGCCGCAAAAGCAGCTATTAAAGATGTTGGCCGCGCCATGGATATTCCCTACGCCGACGTGGATCGCATTGCCAAGATGATCCCGAACACCATCGGAATCACCTTGCCGCAGGTGCTCGATGATCCCGGTCCGCTTCAGGAAGCCTACGAGAAAGAAATTCAGGTGCGTGAGCTGATTGATACGGCGCTTAAGCTGGAAGGGCTGGTGCGCAACTCCGGAGTGCATGCCGCCGGCGTGGTGATCTCACCCAAGCCGCTCACAGAATTGGTCCCGCTGCATAAAACGAAAAATGATGAAATCGTAACCGCCTATGACATGAAGGCGATTGAGAAAATGGGCCTGCTCAAGATGGATTTCCTTGGGCTCACGACTCTCACCATCCTCGACGATGCACTGAAGCTGATTGCGCAGCGCGGATCGGCCATTGATCTGGAGAAAATTCCCCTCGACGATCCCAAAACTTACGAAAGCGTTTTTCACACCGGCCTAACCTCCGGCATCTTCCAGTTTGAATCCGGCGGCATGACGGACGTTCTGCGGCGCTACAAGCCAAATTCTATTGACGACCTTACGGCGCTTAACGCGCTCTACCGTCCCGGCCCAATCCAGGGCGGCATGATTGATGATTTCATTGATCGCAAGTGGGGTCGCAAAAAAGTCGAATATGAGCTGCCGCAGTTGGAACAGCTTCTGAAAGAGACACTCGGAGTCATCGTCTATCAGGAGCAGGTCATGCAAATCGCCAACGTGCTGGCGGGGTATTCGCTGGGTGAAGCCGACCTGCTGCGGCGAGCGATGGGCAAGAAGAATATCGACGAAATGACAGCCCAACGCCAGCGCTTCGTAAAGGGCGCGGTCGAGCGCGGCCTCCCGGAAAAAAAGATCGTCAAGATCTTTGACCTGATGGAGCAGTTCGCCGGTTACGGTTTCAACAAGTCGCACTCCGCGGCTTACGCGCTGCTGGCCTATCAGACGGCCTATCTCAAGACGCATTATCCAGTAGAGTTCATGGCGGCGCTGCTTACCTCGCAGATGGGCAATACAGACAATGTGGTGAAGTACATCAATGAATGCCGCGAGATGGAAATTCCCGTGGAGCCGCCCAACATTAACGTGAGCGACGCTTATTTCACGCCGCATGATAATGCCATCCGATTTGGGCTGGCGGCGGTAAAGAATGTTGGACGCAATGCCATTGAGTCAATCACCTCTGCGCGCAAAGAGATTGGCCGGTTCAGCTCGATCTTTGAATTCTGCGAGAAGGTCGATCTTCGCCTGCTGAACAAGCGCGTTCTGGAGTCTTTGAATAAAGCCGGCGCTCTCGATGACTTTGGCTATCGCGCACAGATCATGGCGGTGCTGGATAAAGCCATGGAGCGGGCGCAGAAGACGCAGCGCGACGCGGAAATGGGCCAGCACGGCCTCTTTGGCGTCTTTCAGGAAGAAGAGTCGAACGGCTCAGGCGAGAAGCTGCCTAATGTTCCTGAATGGGACGAACACCAGCGCCTGGCTAATGAGAAAGAAGTTCTGGGCTTCTTCATCACCGGCCATCCGCTGGAAAAGTATAAGGACAAGCTGGAAGATTTCAGGGCTTTGTCCGTCGAAACTATCAGTGCAATGACCAAGGGAACTGATCGCGATGAGATCAACACCGCCGGCATGGTTTCAAACGTGCGCGTGCTCAAGTCTCGCAAGGGCGATCTTTACGCGCAAGCCGTTCTGGAAGATATGACCGGGACGATTGAAGCCGTGGTTTTCCCTGACGCCTATAAACGGCTGGCAACAATCCTGAAGCAGGAAATTCCCATGCTGGTGCGCGCAAGCGTGCGGGTTGAAGAGGGATCTAATCCCAAAGTCATCATCACCGGCCTGACACCGCTGGAAGAAGCCAAGCCAAAGCTGCCGCGCTCCATCCGCATCCGCGTGCCTCTGGATACTGCTACCGAAGCCACCGTAGACGCCCTGCATGCCATTTGTGACGAGCGCAAAGGCGAGGCCAAGGTGTTGTTTGACGTGGAACGTACCGGCGACTTCATGGTGGTGATGGAAGCGGAAAGATATAATATTTGTCCAGACCGCAGTTTTATTGCACGCGTGGAAGAATTGATGGGGCGCGGCGCGGTCAGAGTTATCGATTAGCCAGGAGCTCTTTTGGATCCAGCAGTGAAAGCGCAGCGGCAGTTAGAAGTCATTGAAGGGCAGGTTGCCCAGCTAGAAACGCGCGCTGGCGCTGACCATGAAGCACGCCTGCAGTTGAAGCACTTGCAACATCAGATCAATTTTCTTCGCGAG